>DASRQP010000216.1:0-8569 GCA_035696585.1 Candidatus Acidiferrales bacterium
TAGAAGGTTGCCGCTGCGCGGTGCATTTCGACAAGCGCGGTGCGCTGCTGATTTTCGCGGCGCTGTTCCGGCGAACGTTCGCGCGGCTCGGGAACGCGGATGCCGCATTTTTCCGCGACGGTGCGCACGGCTTCGGGAAACGCGGATTTGTCCATCTCCATCACGAATTGAAAAACGTCGCCGCTCTTGCCGCAGCCGAAACAGTGGTAGAACTGCTTGGTGGCGTGAACCGAGAACGACGGAGTTTTTTCCTGATGGGACGGGCAGAGGCCGCTGAAATTCTGGCCGCTCTTTTTCAGGCGCACATATTCGCCGATGACGCGAACGATGTCCGCCTGCTGCTTGACGCGATCCGCGAATGAGCCAGCTTCAGCCACGTGAGTTCAGAGTTGACAGTTGATAGTCGAGAGGTCTCAATGTAACGCGGCGGGGCTAAGACTTCAAATCGACGATGGTGATGGCGGTGCCGCCGCGATCTTCCGCTTCGGCGTAGAACTTGCCGACGAGCGGATGCGCAGAAAGAAATTCGGCGAGGCCGCGGCGAAGCGCGCCTGTGCCGTGGCCGTGAATGATGCGAACGCTCGGGAGATTTTCGAGCGCGGCGGCGTCGAGGAATTTATCTACGCGACGCGAGGCTTCTTCGACGGTGCTGCCGATGACGTTGATTTCGAGTGCGGATGGCTCGTCGGCGCGCGTGGAATGCACGGTGACGTGACGCTGCGGCGCTGCGCCTCCCGATGACCCGGCTGCTTCTGATTCAATACCGAGAATATCGGCGAGCGGGATTTTCATGCGCATGGGGCCGGCCTGAATTTCGGCGAAGCTCAGGTCGTGACGACGTAGAATCACAGGCTCTTTCATCCCGCGCACGCGAATGCGCATGCCTTCGGCGAGGCGCTCGGGTTCGACAGGCTTGGGAACTTCCGGCATCGCGCCAAGGTCGGCTTGCGAGGAAGACAAAGTGTCGAGCACGGCGGCGTCGGCTTCGCTGCGCGCATCGGATTCGATTTTCGACATGCGGCGCGCGCCGAATTTTTCCGCTTGCGCGCGGAATTTGCGATCGGTGATTTCGGCGGTGAGGCGCGCGACTTCCGTTTCGAGTTTTTTTGTCGTCGCGGCAAATTGTTTTTCGAGCTCCGTGATGCGTTTGCGCTGGCGTTCGACCCAGTCGGTTTGCAGGGCGCGGCGCTCGGCTTCGAGTTGGCGCAGTTCGTCTTTCGCCTGGTGCTGAATCTGTTCCATTTCGTCGCGGCTGCGATGGAGATAGGCGATCAGCTCGCGGGCTTCGCGCGTCTCGGGCGAAAGTCCAGCCTTCGCGTGTTCAATCACGCGTTCAGGCAAGCCCAGGCGGCGCGCGATTTGTATGCCGCTGGAGACGCCGGGCACGCCGGTGAGCAGGCGATAGGTGGGGCGCAAATTTTCCTCGTCGAACTCGACGGCGGCGTTGACGATGCCAGGCGTGGTGGAAGCGTAGGACTTCAGCCGGTCATGATGCGTGGTGGCGAGGGTCAAGGAGCGGCGCGCGCGAAATTCTTCGAGCAGCGCAACGGCAATCGCCGCTCCTTCCTCGGGCGCCGTGCCGGTACCCATTTCGTCGACGAGGACGAGTGTGCGATCTGTGGCGCGTTCGAGCATCGATTTCAGGTTCAGCATGTGCGCGGAAAAGGTGGAGAGGTCGGCGCTGATGGATTGCTCGTCGCCAATGTCGGCGAGAACGGAATCGAAAAGCGGCAACTTGGCGCGTTGCGCGGGAACGGGAATTCCAGACTGGGCGGCGAGAGCGGCGAGGCCGACATTTTTGAGCGCGACAGTTTTGCCGCCAGTGTTTGGGCCGCTGATGACCATGACGGTCTCGCTGCCGCCAAGTTCGAGGGACATGGGCACGACGGCGCGATCTTTGCGGCGCAGACTGTCTTCCAGCACGGGATTGCGCACGGCATCGAGGCGCAGATGATTGCCTTCGGAAAATTCGGGAATGGTGGCGTCGAATTCGCGCGCGTAACGGGCACGAGCGAACACGGAATCGAGGTCGGCGATGGTGGCGGAGGCGAATTCGAGCGGGCCGCGGTCCGCGCGCAGGCGCTCCGTGAATTCGAAAAGGATGCGCGCGATTTCCGCGGCTTCGTCTTCGGCGAGCTGCACGAGGCGGTTATTCAGCTCAATGGTTTCGAGCGGCTCGACGAAAAGCGTTTGGCCCGTTGCGCTGGCTCCGTGGACGACTCCGGGAATAGCGCGGCGGTCGGCGGAACGCACGGGAATGACGAAGCGGTCGTTGCGCAGCGTGACGTAGTCTTCATGAGAATCGTTTTCGCGTGCGCGCATGATTTTTTCGAGCGAGCGCTGAATGCTTTCGCGCGATTGTGCAATCGTCGCGCGAATGCGTTTGAGCGCGGGCGAAGCGTTGTCGCTGATTTCGCCGTTGGGCAGAATGGCGCGCCGAATTTCGGCGGCAAGAGAACGAAAATCGGCGAGCGCGGCGGCGCGTTCGGCGAGGCGCGGATATTTTGCCGTCGCCTCGCCACGAAGCGTTTGCTTCAGGCTGGTGGACGTATCCATCAGCGACGCCGCGTCCAGAATTTCCGCAGCCGAAAGAGACGACGCGGGCTTGGCGAGGCGCGCGAGCCAGTCGGCGGGATCGGCGAGGCCGCCGAATCCGAGTTCCGCGCCAGAGCGGAGATACGCGATGGCCTCGCGGATCAGGTCGAATGCCGCGCGCAGCGCATCCGCGTCAGTGCCCGGAGTGAGAGCGTCGATCGCGCGATGGCCGGGCGCGCACGTGGAGTAGCGCGCGACGATTTCGCGCAGGCGGCCAAATTCGAGGAGTTCTTCGGCGGAGCGGCTCACCAGTTCAAAATGCGGGAACCGGCGCGCAGTGTCAAGTTCCGGACGGCACCAGTCTAGGGTTCTCGTGTCCCCGTTCAATACTTTGGTGAGCATTTCCGCTACTTCGGCAAGATCGTCAGGAGCAAGCTCGATGACCCATACAGTGACGAGGACGTCAGGGCGGACTTTTTCATAGGGCGGTATTAGCTTGCGTTTCGCTTCAGCGCACGGCCATCAATCCCCCACGTCTCTCCCGCGCGCGTCGCGAAGAAAATCGCAAATAAAAATAGCAGCGGAATATGATCCAGATTCGCGCCGAAATATCTCCACGTGGCGACGCCATGCCCCGGCGCGTACCACGTAGCCAGCGCCAAACTGATCATGTGAATCGCGCCGCCTACCGATGCCACGCGCACGAAAAGCCCCAGCACCAGCGCGATCCCAATCGCCAGCTCGCCCCAGCCCACAATCCTCGCGCACAGCACCGGATGCACCAGCACAAACTTCTGAAGAAACACGCCGTAGAATCCCACCGGCTCGTTCTGGCTCAGCCAGCCGCGAACCCACACGCTGAAACTCGTGTGTGCAAATTCCGGCCCGGCAATTTTGTATTCGCCAAAAAACAGAAAGATAATTCCCGTCAATATTCGCGTCACGGCTATCGCCTTCCGCCCAGCATCTAGATTCGCGACACCTGTTTGACTCATCCTTCACCTCCGCCATTCCTGCTTGCGCCAGCGCGCTTCACCCTATGCATGCTCCACCAGCCGCTTCAGACGCTGCAATTCTCTTCGATTCCGCCGCGCCACTGCGTGCCGCGTGAGTAGCCAATCCATGAATTTGCCAAAGCGCCCGGGCATTTCGTAGCGGTCACGCATTCGCAACCGCGTTCCGTTCGCGCTCTCTTCGATTTCCCATCGCTGCATCCCGCGCACGCCGTAAGCATCCTGAAATTGCCACTCGAGGACGCGCCCGCGCTCGAACTCCGTCACCACCGCTGTGTGCGACACCGTGCGTTTCCCGATTCGCCCGTTCAACCGCACTTTCAGCCCATTGCGAAACTCAATCGCTGCGCCCTGCACCTCGAATTGCAAATCGAGTTCGCGTCCATACCACGCGCCCATGCGGTGCGGCACGAAAAAAGCTCCGACGATTTTCGTCGGGGCGGCAATTTCCTCAATGAGAATTAAATCGGCCATGGGAAAGCCCGGTTATCTTACCGGACGCTCACGCAATTACAAATCGCGCTTAGCCAAATTCGTTGTCGCTGTCGGAGGAGCGCTCGAACTGCGAACCACCATGCATTTCGCGCGTAGCTAAGGTAAAAAGGTAGTGTTCTGAAACGCGACAAAATGCCCGCAACCGCAAATCGTCCACCAGGTCCGCGCGGAAAGCCGCTCGTCGGCGTCGCTCTTGAACTTCGCAAGCACGGCCTCAATTTGCTCGCCCGTTGTGCGCGCGAATATGGCGACCTGGTTTGTCTCCCGCTCGCTTTTGGACAGACGCGCCTTCTCGTCAATCATCCTGACCTGATCGAACAGGTTCTCGTCGTCCAGCAGCACAAATTTCACAAGAGCGCGCTCTCGAAAGTCGCCACTGGCCGCCTGCTCGGCAACGGTCTGCTTAATAGCGAAGGAGATTTTTGGCGGCGTCAGCGGCGTCTAGCGCAGCCCGCGTTTCAGAAGACGCGCGTCAACGAATACGCTGCGACGATGGTCGAGCACGCGCTGGCCTACACCGCGCAGTGGCGGGATGGCGAAGTCCGCGACATCGCCGACGAAATGTCGCGCCTCACTTGCGGCATCGCGGTCAAAACGCTTTTCGGCATTGACCTTGGCGCCGAAGCCGACCGCGTCGGAGAAAATCTCACTAACCTGATGCGTTTTCAGATCAACCGCATCCG
This sequence comes from Candidatus Acidiferrales bacterium, assembly GCA_035696585.1. Taxonomy (GTDB): domain Bacteria; phylum Acidobacteriota; class Terriglobia; order Acidiferrales; family UBA7541; genus DAHUXN01. The sequence goes on from DASRQP010000216.1 coordinate 4,727, forward strand.
TTCGCCCTTGCGCATTCCCGAGAATTTCCCCACTCCTGCGAACCGCCGCGCCAACGCCGCGTTTCAATATCTCGATTCCCTCGTCTATCGCATGATCGAGGAGCGCCGCGCGCGTGGCGCTGGCGGCAACGATCTGCTTTCGCGCCTAATCTCCGCGATGGACGAAGACGGCACGCAGATGACGCCTCAGCAATTGCGCGACGAGACCATGACGCTTTTTCTCGCCGGCCACGAAACCACCGCGCTCACGCTTTCCTGGACGTGGTATCTCCTCGCGCAAAACCCCGCCGCCGAAGCGCGTTTGCACGAAGAATTGGCGCGCGTTCTTGCCGGCCGCGCATCGCGTCCGCTCGAAGCGAAAGACGCGGAGTCGCTTCCTTACCTCGATGCCGTGATTCGCGAATCGCTGCGCCTTTACCCGCCCGCATACATCGTCGCGCGCGTGGCCATCGAACCATTTGAATTGGGAGGTTATTCGTTCCCGGCAGGCACCACGCTTCTGATGTCGCAGTGGGTCATGCATCGCGACCCGCGCTATTTTCCCGAGCCGCTCGCGTTTCGCCCGGAGCGCTGGCTCGACGGATTGGCCGCGCGTCTTCCCACGCACGCTTATTTTCCATTCGGCGGCGGGCCGCGCCGTTGCATTGGTCAGGGATTTGCGTTGATGGAGGCGTCTCTGGTCGCGGCAACGCTCGCGCAGCGTTTTCGCTTCGAGATGGAGCCGGGTCAAACAATTGTGCCGGAGCCGCTCGTCACGCTGCGCCCGCGCGGCGGCATTCGCATGAAAATCCATTCCCGCGCGTAACCGCCCATCCTCTCGCATCGAAATCAAGGCGCACTGACAGGACCTCTGGCCAGATATTTCTCCAGTTGCTCCGGAAAAACGGCGATGCCCCGGCGGTCGTATTCGACCAGTCCACCCTCGCGGAACTGGTTCATCAGCGCCGTGACTACCTCCCGCGTCGTTCCAATCAAATTCGCCAGCTCCTCATGAGTCAATCGGATGGCCACCCGCGCACCGCTCGCTCCTTGCACTTCGCCCGTTGCGCCAAGCTTCATCAATTCCTTCGCCAGACGCCGTGCCGCCGTATCGAAACTGAGCGTCGCCACTTGCTCTTGACAATCCGAGAATCGAGCGCAGATGAGCCGCAGAAACTCCTGACTGAACTCGGGCTTCTGGGCGATTAGTTTCAGCAACCCACTTACACTGATCGATGTCAGTTCGAGAGACTCGGCCGCGACGGCCTGATCGTGGCGGCGGACCAAGTCACAGACGCAGAACTCGCCGAAAATCTCGCCGGCAGAGTAGAACGCCGAAATTTTTTCTCGGCCTGTCTCCGAAACTTGGCTCACCCTCACGCGTCCAGTTTCAATCCGGAAGAGTGTATTGGCTGGTTCATCCAACCGGTACACGAACTCGCCTTTTCTAAGCGACACGTGGGAACTGAAAGGCTTCAGCTCACTCATTCGCGAACGAATCAGCGATGAAAAATCGGTGCAGCAGACTGGCTTATTTATCATGTCAATTTACCGGCTGCCGGAAGGATCACGCGCTACGAAAATAATGCGTCGCCCGCTGCGTAAGATGCAAGAAGAAATATCCGTTTGTACGTTTTCGTACATTCTCCTTGTACATTTCAAGACAGACGCAACCTTTCTTCTCCGCTATTTTACTTACGCCACTTTTGCCGCGGTTGGATGCTCTCGACACGAAAAAACGATGTCCTCGAGCGATCCCTCGGCGCTGCGAATATTTTCCGGGAGGGGGAACATTTCATGCGTGCAGGAAAAAGATTAGCCGTATTGACCGGCCTGGTAATGGTCTGCTTTTTGTGTGTGGCGTTCGCGCGGAACTCGGGTGACGACGGCAACACCAAGCCCGCGTCCAGTGCCGACCGCACGATCACCAGCAACGCTAGAGACATGGTCAAAAACGGGCGGCAGATTTTTCGCTTCGACACCTTTGGCGATGAATCTTTTTGGGGTGACACGCTGCATCTCGATAGAGCAATCGAAGGTGCGAAGCTCGGTGGCGTCGGCCCGGGTGTAAGCCCGCGAACCGCGTTGGCCGTTGGCTTGAAAGTTGATGTTGATGCGCTACCGGCTTCACTCGTCCTCGCTCTTCAAAGCAACAAAGTAAATCTGGACGATCCGGCGACGACGCTGGCTCTGTTGAAGTTGAATGCGGTCCTCGGCGTCACTGGCCACTTCAATGGCCAGGGGACGCTGAGTTCGGTCGGCATTCAATGCGCACTTTGCCATTCCACGGTCGACAATTCCCTCGCGCCAGGAATCGGGCATCGCCTCGACGGTTGGGCGAATCGAGATTTGAACGTTGGCGCGATTATCGCACTTGCTCCAAACTTGCAGCCTTTGTCAGATCTGCTTGACGTGGACCAAGCGACAGTAAGAAAAGTCTTGAACAGCTGGGGCCCGGGGCGTTTTGACGCGGAGTTGGAGCTCGACGGCAAAGCGTTTCGTCCGGATGGCAAGACTTCTGCCGTCTTGATTCCGCCCGCATTCGGCCTCGCAGGCGTGAATCTACACACGTGGACCGGCTGGGGCTCCGTCCCTTACTGGAATGCGTTCGTTGCGAATCTGGAGATGCACGGCAAGGGGAATTTCTTCGATCCGCGATTGAATGACGCCGTGCAATTTCCCGTGGCGGCGAAAGCAGGCCTGGGCAACGTGAGGAACACGCCGGATCTGGTTACGCCGAAGCTCGCAGCCCTTCAGTTCTACCAACTGGCCATTCCCGCGCCCAAGCCGCCGGTAGGCAGTTTCGATCCCGTCGCGGCGGAGCGGGGAAAGGCTTTGTTCAACGGCACGGCGCGCTGCTCCACGTGCCACGTCCCGCCGCTCTTTACCGAGCCGGGATGGAACATGCATACCGGCACGCAGATTGGCATCGACGATTTCCAAGCGAATCGCGCGCCAGACAAGCGGTATCGTACTTCGCCGCTCGGTGGCCTCTGGACCCACACCAAGGGAGGCTTCTACCACGATGGGCGCTTCGCCACTCTTCCCGACGTGGTTCAGCACTACAACTCGTTTTTAGGACTAGGTCTTACCGATCAACAGGTGCATGACCTCGTCGAATACCTAAAATCAATCTGAGAAGCTTCTCAGCCGGCGCCCGAGTCTTCATTGGCCTTTGACAAACTCGGGCGCTTGGCCTTTTGCCCACGGATCGTACGTCAACGCATAGTTCACGCGCTCGGTCAGCGGCGGATGGTCGTACAGCCACAGCTTGATGAATGAATTCGGATGCGGCTCCGCCAGATCCACTTCGCCCAGAATCTGAAAAGCCCCCGCCGCCACTTGTTTTGAATCGGGAATCAGTCCATGCGTCACTTCCAGTCCGTACTGGTCCGCCTGATGTTCAATGTGCCGGCTGAACGTATTTGCCGCCGGCGAAGCGATAAATCCCAGAACCGCGAACCATAAAAGCAGAACGGGCAGTGACGCCCAATCATCCGTCCCGCGAATTCTCCAGCGCCCGCTCCATCGCGAAAGAGTCCACAGCATTCCGTGAAAACCGAAATAGAGCAGCACCAGCAACAGGATCGCGGCGAAAACCAATCCTTTGTACACATGTCCCAAAACGTAATGCCCCATTTCATGTCCGAACACGAACATCGTTTCCGGCACGCTCATCTTCGCAATCGTGGTGTCCCACACCACCACGCGTTTCGACGCGCCAAAGCCGGCCACATACGCGTTCAGGTCATTTCCCTTTTCGCTTTCGTTCATCCAGAACATGCGTTCCGGCGGAATATCCATTCCCGCTCGTTGCACCACTTTTTCCAGCGCCACCACCAGCGCCGGATCCCTCGTCTCCAG
>DASRQP010000217.1:0-1560 GCA_035696585.1 Candidatus Acidiferrales bacterium
AAGGTCCCGTCACCGTTGTTGCGATAAAGCGCGCTTCTCAATGCATGCGCAGGTTTGTAAAGGCGCGTCGCGGCGCCATTCGCCAAATATAGATCGAGCAGTCCATCCTGGTCGTAATCGATCCAACCGCAGCCCGAACCCATAGTCTCGATCAAATATTTTTCGGAGGACGCCGCGTTATCATGCCGAAAATCGATTCCAGCCGATTGTGCGATGTCGATGAATTTAACGGAGGGCGGCGCCTGCGCGAACGCGCCGCGCGGACTAAGAGGGGCGCAGGCGGCTGCGGCACCTATGGCTTTCAGCAAGTCTCGTCTGGAAAATTTCGAGAACCGTGCCACTCAATAATTCTCCCGAATTCATGGAGATCAATTTCCGATCCAAATCAGCGATGCCACATTTGCAATTAGCGTGGGGCGTTGAGCCCAGCTGCGACTGCTTCCTGTACGCGCGCCAACAATATCTCACGCTGCTCCATCGTATACGCAGTGCTATCCACCGGCGGGGCGAAACGAATCAGAATTTCGCCGGGCACCGTTGCGAGCGTTCCCTTGGGCATGCGCTCGCGGCTTCCGAGTATCGATACGGGGACGACCGGGACGCGTCCCTGAATCGCCATCACAAATGTTCCCTTCTTGAAGGGTTTCATTTGGCCGTCCTTGCTGCGCGTGCCCTCGGGAAAAACCACGAACGAGATTCCTTCATTGAGATACTGAACGGCTTGATCGATGCTGGCAACGGCGGATTCGCGATCGCTGCGGTCGACCGCGACGATTTTTCCGAGACGCAGCGCCGTCTTCACGATGGGCACGTTGAAGACTTCGCGCTTGGCCAAAAATGAAACTCTTCGTGGGATGCCGAGCAGCGCTGCGGGAGGATCGAAATTACTGACGTGATTCGCCGCGAATATGCACACGCCTGCGGGAATATTCTCAAGGCCTTCGGTTCGCACGCGGACTCCGGCGAGGCGCATGGAAACGCCAATTCCCCATTTGCCGGCGCGAAAAAGAAAATCGCTTGTTTGGGTGAGCAGGGAGTACCCGATGACCGGCAGGCCCACAAGCACGATGTAGAGCGCGAGGAATGCGACGGCCAGAATCGTACGCATCATGGCGAAAATGAACACTGCGAAAGCAACGCGCGAGAAGGCGAGGATCGCGCGCGAGAGATGCGATCTCGATGGTCAGCCGCGTTTGCCGGCATGGGCATTTGGTTCACGGACGGTCCAAACTATCTCACAAATGCTTCGGGCGAACATTGTGCCCGACCTCAGGGGTTAAAACCCCTGACTTTCCACATCTTCTTGGCACGGCTGAAGCCGTGCCCTGACGCTGCAAGACGAAGACGCGTTGCGCCGACGCGCGGGGTTAAACCCCGCCCCTAGAAAAACCAAAATCACACAGGCTAAAGCCTGTGCCACATAAGGCACGCAACAGCGACGACTGCGACCGCTAGTCCGTCGTGCCGTTCAATATTCCGTCGCGAATGCGTTTTTGTTTCGAGGTCGCGGCGGGCATTTCGGAAATTGAATAACTCTCAATGGTGCGCTTGCCGAGAGTC
>DASRQP010000218.1:0-4876 GCA_035696585.1 Candidatus Acidiferrales bacterium
GATTTTGCCGCTAAAAATTCACAATTGTTGAAAATGACTGTGCGTCCAAGCTTGCCCCGCCCACGAGGGCGCCGTCAATTTCCTCTTGAGCCATCAAACTCCGGACGTTATCCGGCTTGACGCTCCCGCCATAAAGAATCCGCACGCGCGACGCCAATTCTGGCGTAAAGCGTTTCGCGCCCAGGAGGCGAAGGAAACTATGCACTTCAGCGGCAATTTCCGGCGTCGCCGTTCGTCCCGTGCCGATCGCCCACACGGGCTCGTAAGCGATCAGAATACGCGAGAAATCCGGACCGGTCAACGTCGCCATTCCGTCATTGAATTGACGCTCGAGTATTTGTTCTGTGCGGTCTGCATCTCTTTCGCTCTGGTCTTCTCCCACGCAAACAATGGGTTGCAAGCCCGTTTCAAGCGCCGCCTTCAGTTTGCGATTCACAGTCGCATCGGTCTCGCCGAAATATTTTCGGCGTTCGGAGTGTCCGATTATCACACTGTGGCAACCCGCCTCGATGAGCATCGGCATCGAGACTTCACCTGTGCACGCGCCTTCGCGCTCCCAGCAGGCATCCTGGGCGGCTATCGAAATCTCGGTGCCGCGCGCTGCATCCACGGCCGCAGCTATGGCGGTAAACGGCGGCGCCACGATGATGTCGCAATGATGCGAGGCCGCGACAAGCGGCTTGAACGCCTCGAAGAACGCTCGCGTTTCCGCTTGCGTCTTGTGCATTTTCCAATTGCCTGCAATGACTGGACGCCGCACGGATACCTCTAAATTGGAGTGAGGGCTTCGACGCCCGGGAGCTTATGGCCTGCAAGAAACTCAAGCGAAGCTCCCCCGCCCGTCGAAATATGAGAAATCTTGTCAGCGAGCCCGGCCTGTTCGATCGCGGCCACGCTATCGCCGCCACCAACAATGGACGTAGCCCCTTTCGCGGTCGCGTCGGCAACGGCCCGCGCAATTGCCATCGTTCCGCGCGCAAATGCTGGTTTTTCGAACATACCAAGCGGTCCGTTCCACACAATGGTTCGCGCTTGGGAGATTTCTTTGCTGAAGAGCTCAATTGTCTTTGGGCCGATGTCGAGACCCATCCAATCGGACGGGGTGCCTTCGACTCCTGTGAGCTGCGTTTGAGCGCCCTCTTCGGTCGAACGGGCCAGGATATGGTCGACAGGCAGGACAATGCGAGAGCCGCGCTCGACCGCTTCGCCGAGTAGCGTCAGAGCAAGATCCGTTTTGTCTTCTTCCACCAGCGACTTCCCTGTCGTAAAGCCTTTTGCGCGGAAAAACGTATACGCCATTGCCCCGCCGATTAGGATTGTGTTGGCTATCTTGATCAGATTCTGGATCACTTCGATTTTATCCGAGACCTTTGCCCCGCCAAGAATCGCCAGAAACGGCCGTTCTGGACTTGTCAGCGCTTTGCCCAGATATTCAAGCTCTTGCTCCATTAGCAACCCGGCCGCGGCTTGCCGCACAAATTTTGTAATGCCGACGACGGATGCGTGGGCGCGATGAGCCGAACCAAAAGCATCGTCAACGTAAATTCCATCACAGAGCGCAGCCAATTGACGCGAAAATGTCTCGTCATTTTGTTCCTCCTCGGCATGGAAGCGCAAATTTTCGAGAAGAAGCACCTGCCCATTTTTCAAGGCCTTGCTGCGGGATTCGGGCTGCTCGCCGACGCAGTCCGAGGCAAAAATCACGGGCTTACCAAGCAGTTCCTTCAAGCGTTCCGCTACGGGCGCGAGGCTGTACTTGGCTTCCGGTTTCCCTTTGGGCCGCCCAAGATGCGAAGCGAGCACCAGCCGCGCGCCTCGGTCCATGGCGAGCTTCAGTGTGGGAAGCGTAGCGCGAATGCGCGTGTCGTCCTCGACTTTACCGTTCGCCAGCGGCACATTGAAGTCGGCGCGAATGAACACGCGCTTTCCGGACAACTCTAAATCTCGAATGGAGAGTTTTTTCATGTCGGTTGCGGACTCGGCAGCAAAACACGCCAAAGCTTAGAGCCGCTGAGCCATGAACTTAATCAGATCCAGACAACGGCAGGAATAACCCCATTCATTGTCGTACCAAGCCACTACTTTCACACAGTTTGATCCCACCACGCGTGTGTAACCGGCATCAACAATCGCCGAATGCGAATTGCCCAGGAAGTCGACGGACACCAATTCTTCGTCGGTGATATCGAGAATGCCCTTTAACGGTCCGTCAGCCGCGCGACGAAATGCTTCGTTGACGCTATCAGGCGTCGCTGGTTTTTCGGTTATCACGGTCAGGTCCAACACGCTCACATCGGGCGTGGGAACGCGTAACGCATACCCATCCAGCTTGCCCTTGAGTTCCGGAATGACGAGATGAAGCGCTTTCGCGGCCCCCGTCGACGTCGGAATCATGGAGAGCGCCGCCGCCCGCGCTCGCCGCAAATCCTTGTGCGGCAAATCCAGCAAACGCTGATCATTCGTGTACGAGTGAATCGTCGTCATTGCGCCGACGACGATGCCGAACGTATCGAGGAGCACCTTTGCCACGGGGGCAAGACAGTTTGTTGTGCACGAAGCATTCGATACCACGTGGTGCTTCGCCGGATCGTATGTCTTCTCATTCACTCCGAGCACCAAAGTACAATCCGGATCGGTCGCTGGAGCGGTGATCAATACTTTTTTTACCGGTCCGCGAATGTGTTTGCGGGCCTCCGGCCCCTTATTAAAAACGCCCGACGATTCCACCACAATCTGTGCGCCCGTGGAGGGCCAGTCTACCGCGGTCAATTCTTTCACTTTGAAAACACCGATCGCATGGTCATCCACCTGAATCGCGTCATCGCTTGCCTGGATTTTATTCGGCAGGTTCCCAAGGATGGAATCGTATTTCAGCAGGTGTGCCAAAGTTTTCGCATCCGTAATGTCGTTGATCGCCACAATTTCGATTGACGGATCGCCGAGCGTCACTCGAAACACATTGCGCCCGATGCGGCCGAAGCCGTTGATGGCGACTTTAACTGGCATGCTTCCTCCGTGCGATTTGTTGGGCTGACTTCGACCTATTCTGTCGTGGGCGTCACAGGAAGCAGATGCTAGGGTGCGCGGAGATAAAAGTCAACGCGGCGCTAACTGTATGTTTTGACGTGAATGACTTTCTCCCCGCTGAAAGTCACCAGAACTGTTTTGGATGGCGGATAACCGTAAATCCAATCCTCCGTTTGCTTGCCATCTTCGTCGGATTCTCTGACCTTCTTGTCGGGACGACCCATCGCAGCCAGCACCATATCGTGATTCATCCCCACGATTGCTCTATGGTCCTTGATCGCTTGCTGGAACTGTGGCGGAAGGGTGTCGACCCAGTTAACCGCCGAGGAATGTTCACCGGCGAAGTCGAGGAACGGTGAGAGATCGTGTTTCAATTCGTCGGGACTTAAATCGGGAACCGTGTGCCCATAGTCCAGGACGAGAAGAGCTCCCCCCGCTTGAGCCGCACCCTCCGAAGTGGGCGCGGAAGCCACAGGATTCACCGGCCCAACTCCAATCTGCACATGCTGTCGCCAATTCCAGTGCTTCTTCGTCCCGCCGTTGATGCCGATAATGATTTCGTTGGAACGAAACTCGACGCTGCTGATTTGCACTTGATCGCCAGGATTGGCCGCCGCGCCGCGCATCAGCGCTTGGCGCAAATCTTTTGCGTCAATGGCCTGGCCCACCTTGTAGCGGAAACCCTGTTTCAGCGACGGAATTGACTGAACAACACGGGCGAATTCACCATCGACGTAGCGGATCAGCGAGATTTTCGATTCCTGGTCCAGGGACTGCTGCTTCTTGCCCGTCGTAGCTTGGACAATAGCCAGAAACAGATCCGGCGGAGACGCCATCATCGGCAGAGTGCCTTGCAGTGGTTGCACAGGCTCGGGACGAAGCGGATACACGTGGGGCAAGTCGAAGCACATCAGAAGCAAGATCACGCTCGCGAGGCTGGTCAATCGGAACATGGCTTTATCGTCTCTAATTAAGCCAGCGGGCCTGACAGAACTCCCGCTTTATCGCTGGTTCAGTGAATAATACCATTGTTTGGCGGGATTTCCTGCATTTGAGTGATGGCGGGCCACTTCGGGACAGCTGCTCATCAAGGCCGTCTAACTGGCGAAAAACGATTTAGCTTGCTGCAGCCTTGGACTTTACGGTCGCGGCCTGCTCCTCGATTTTTTCCAATGCGAGCTGCGGCTCGAAGCAACGCCGGCATCGCGCCTCATACATTCCGCCCGCGCCGACGACAATCAACTCCTCGGAAGCAACCAGCCGTTGCGTATTCACTGCGGGATTACCGCAACGTACGCAGATCGCCAGCAGCTTGGTGATTTCCTCGGCAACGACCAATAGTCGCGGCATAGGCTCGAAAGGGCGCCCCATGAAGTCGGTATCGAGTCCGGCGACGATCACTCGCTTGCCCGAATCCGCCAGCCGAGTGCAGCTCTCCAGCAAGCTTTCGCCCAGAAATTGCGCCTCATCTATGCCGACGACTTCCGTCCGTGGCTCGACCTTCTCCAAAATATCCGCGCCGGTGCTCACCAAGGCCGAAGCAATCTCCAGGCCCGAATGCGAAACAATGCCATTTGACGAATATCGCTGGTCGATAAACGGCTTGAAGATTTGCACGCGTTGTCGCGCAATTTCCGCGCGTCGCAACCGCCGGATCAATTCTTCGCTCTTGCCGGAAAACATCGGGCCGACGATTACTTCGATCCAGCCCATATTACCCTTAATGATATCCACGGATTCTCTCCTGGCCGATGTGCGTAGGCTAACACAATTCTCTGTGGAAATTCCCGCACATGGTCCGGACCAATCGCAATGCCCTTACTGCTTTGACGCGGCGTCTCTCAGTGGT
>DASRQP010000219.1:0-2757 GCA_035696585.1 Candidatus Acidiferrales bacterium
GGATCACTATCTCGATTTGCGCACGGACATGACTTTGCAACTGGAAGCGTGCGGCATCAACGTCGAATGCCATCACCACGAAGTCGCCACGGGCGGCCAGACGGAAATTGATTTCAAGTTCGACACCATGCTCAAAGCCGCCGACAACATGATGGTTTTCAAATACGTGGTGCGCAACACGGCGAATCAGTATGGAAAAACCGTCACGTTCATGCCCAAACCAATTTTCCAGGACAACGGAAACGGCATGCACACGCACCAATCGTTGTGGCTGAAGGGCAAGCCGCTTTTCGCCGGCGAAGCGTACGCGGGACTCAGCCAGACCGCGCTGTGGTATATCGGCGGCCTGTTGAAACACGCGCCCGCGCTGGCTGCGTTCATCGCGCCCACTACAAATTCCTACAAGCGTCTTGTTCCAGGATTCGAAGCGCCTGTGAATCTGGCGTATTCGCGGCGCAATCGTTCGGCGGCAGTGCGCATCCCGATGTACTCCGCCAGCCCGAAATCGAAGCGCATCGAATTTCGCCCGCCGGATCCTTCGTGCAATCCTTATCTCGCGTTTTCGGCGATGCTGATGGCCGGGCTTGATGGCGTCGAGAATAAAATCGACCCGGGACAGCCGCTCGACAAGGATATTTACGATCTCTCGCCCGAGGAATTGAAAAACGTTCCCGCGATGCCCGGGTCACTCGAGGAGTCACTCAAGGCGCTCGAGAACGATCACAAATTCCTGCTCAAGGGCGACGTGTTTTCGCAGGACCTGATTCATTTGTGGGTCGAGTACAAGATGAAAAACGAGGTGAACGCGCTGCGCATGCGCCCTCACCCGTACGAATTCATGCTGTACTACGACATCTAGAAAGCAGTGGCGAGTGACAAGTGGCTAGAAAAAAGCAAAACGGGCCGTGAGCTGGGGACATAAGCCGGCCGCCATTGTTGCGGCATGATCTTCAGCAGCAGATTTGCAGGTTGAGGGGAGCCGATTTGTTGGCTCCCCTTGCGTTTTTTGGAGGAGGAAATGAAAATGACAACGCTTACCATGGCAATCGCTTCGGCGGCCCTAGCCACGAGTTTTGTTTGCGGCATGATGGTGCAGGCGGCGCGCGGCGCGTCGGCGGAGAAAACAGATGTGCGCGTGACGGGGATTGGTGGCGTGTTTTTCAAAGCGCACGACGCGATGAAGCTCGCCGCGTGGTATCGCGAGCATCTCGGAATTCCTTCTGAAGGCGCCGAATCTGGCGCGTATCATCAGTTCGAGTGGCTTGAGAAAGACAATCCGTCGAAAACCGGTGGCACGGTATGGGCCGTTTTTCCGGAGACGACGAAAAATTTCGGCGCGAGCAAATCGCCGCTGATGATTGATTATCGCGTGGCGAACTTGGAGCGTCTGCTCGCTCAATTGAAAAGCGAAGGCGTTCAAGTGGAAAATAAAATTGAAGACGCACCGTACGGGCGCTTCGGCCATGCGATGGACCCGGAAGGCAATCGCATCGAATTCTGGGAGCCGAAGTAGAGGAAAGTGGTCAGTGGTCAGTGGTAAGTGGTAAGTGAACAACTCTTGCGACTTGTATTAACTTGGTTTCTTGCTAGCGGCCAACGCACCGGTCAGAACGGCAGTGAGCAAGATAATGCCGGACACGATTGCGATCCAATCAGGATGATTCATAGGTTGCGCCGACCGGGGCCAGAGGAAATCGGCGGCCAGACGCCCGGCAAGCATGATCAAGGCGGCGACGCCGAGGCGTACGCGACCTGACAGTCTGAGCCTTAGGTAGTTTTTGCTCGCCCACGCGGTAACCGGCCAACCGGCGAGGCCCGAGAACATCGCGAACCAGCCGTGAGTCGGCGGCCATGGCCCCGTCGTGATGATGAGCCCCAGGCCGCCGCATCCGGCAAGGATGAACCAAAACCAAGCCGCGGTCGCAGCGATGAGTTCGGCGCCTCGTTTCCAACCGAACACTCTGTTTTCAGCGCTCACGCCAGGGTCATTGCTCATGATTGAAGTCTCCTTCACCGTCCCGCGAGTCACGATCTGTCTTCCGCAACCATATGCAGTCCCCTCAGAGTTAGCGGCAGCGTCGCCCCTGCAAAGGCAAAATCGCCGCGAAGGAATGAGGGTGCAGCCGCATCCGCATGAATTCCAGTCTGTATTACGACATTTGACTAAAGAATGTTTCAGATGCTCCAATATCGGCGAGGCAAGTGACGGCGAATCGGGAGCACCAGGCCGAGCAGGTCGGCGTCAAGCGACAGGAGACTCGGGCGTTGGCAGATACGCTGTAAACGCCTGAAGCGTTGCTGTTTGCACACGGGTTGGTAATTCGCTACGCTTCTCTGCGACATGCATTCCGCATTCGCAAACATTCCATTCAACGAGCCGGGGGCGGCGGCGGCGAATCTCGCGATTCTCGAGGCGCGGCTTTCGCCGAAACTGTGGGTTGCGCTTCCCACTTTGCTCGCGCAGGTGCCGAGTCCCGACGACGCGCTGAATTTTCTGGAGCGCTATTTGCGCGAAGCGCCCGCAGGCGTCACGCGGCATCTGGAAGCGCATCCCGCGGCGCTGCATTATTTGCTTTCGCTTTTCAGTTACAGCCGCTTTCTTTCGGAATCGCTGGTGCAGCAGCCGGAGCTAATTTTGTGGCTCGATCGGCGCAATCCGACCGAGGGGCTTGAGCGGCGGAAATCGCGCGACGATCTTCTGGAAGATTGCTACCGCCTCTCGACGATGGCGTACGACCTTCCGCCCGCGCTTTTTCT
>DASRQP010000220.1:0-8894 GCA_035696585.1 Candidatus Acidiferrales bacterium
ACCAGTACTTTTTCTTTGGCAATTCCGCGATTGACGTCGTCGCTGCCGGCGGTGGCACGCCGAAAATTCTCACTTCGAAATTCGACGAAGATCCGCGTCTGCTGGAATGGTCCCCGCAAGGAATTTATTTTGAAGCCGAGCAGCGCACTTACAATCATCTTTTCCGCCTGGATCCGCAGAGCAATAGCGTCACGCGCGTCACCAGTCCCGACAAAATCGCCGCGTCGGCTTTTTCTTTCACGCGCGACTACGCAACGATTGCCTACATGAAAGCGGCCGACAACGAATTCTCCGAAGTCTACGTTTCCCCCGTGGATTCGTTCGCGCCGAAAAAACTCACCGACATCTCCGCGCAGTACGCGAATTTCCAGCTGGGCACTCGCGAAGTGATCGAATGGAAATCCGGCGACGGCACGCCCGTCGAAGGAATCCTGATGAAGCCGGCGAATTTCGATCCCTCGAAGAAATATCCGTTGCTGGTCGAAATTCACGGAGGCCCCACGGGCACCAGCCGCGCGACGCGTTCGCCCGACCGTTACTATCCCATCGAACTTTTCGCCGCGCGCGGCGCCGTGATTCTCGAACCAAACTATCGCGGCTCGGCGGGCTACGGCGCGAAATTTCGCGCGCTCAACGTCCGCAATCTCGGCGTGGGCGATTACGCCGACGTGATTTCCGGCGTCGATTACCTCATCGCGCAAGGCTTCGTTGACCCGCAGCGCGTCGGCTCCATGGGCTGGAGCGAAGGCGGTTATATCTCCGCATTCATCACCACATTCAGCGACCGCTTCCGCGCCGTCTCTGTGGGCGCGGGAATTTCCGACTGGATGACTTACTACGTCAACACCGACATCACTCCCTTCACGCGCCAGTATTTGCACGCCACTCCGTGGAGCGACCCGGAAATTTACCGCAAGACCTCGCCCATCACTTACATCAACCACGCGCACACGCCCACGCTGATTCAACAGGGCAGCAAAGACGCGCGCGTTCCCGTCCCCGATTCCTTCGAGCTCTATCGCGGCCTCAAGGACCGCGGCGTCCCCGTGAAACTCGTTTTCTACGAAGGCTTCGGCCATCCCATCACCAAGCCCAAGGAGCAGCTCGCCGTAACCCAGGAAAACTGGAACTGGTTCGCCCATTACATCTGGGGCGACCCCTTGTCCCCCGACTTGAAGTAACACGGTTTCGCGTGTCATTCCGAGCGAGTCCCGACGCATTGCGTCGGGACGACGAGGAACCTGCTTTGCGGGGTGCCCCATGCTCGTTTTGTGAGCGTGGGGGTTTTCCTGCCTCGCGCCCCGCAACTGAAACTCATTTGCGATCAAGAAAATGGAAGTGGCACATTGTAAGGCATTTACGCTTGCGGGACTGTGCATCTCATTTGCGATCAAGCCTCGGCGTTTTCGGGCTGTTTCTGGCAGTTTTGGGGTCGCTTCTGGACTGTTGCACCTCGCTCGCGCCGCCGCTCGCGTCATTGATTTTCGCTCTAACAACGTTAGCACGCCGCGACCCGCAGCGATAGACGTGGCGGCTGTGGAAGCGAAAAGCCGCAGCACCTCAAACAGCGAGGCGCTGCGCTACCAACACCGTGTTTTGCATCCGCATTTTGTAGCGCAGAGCTTCGATTTGTGAAGTTCTGCGGCCGGGTGCCCCATGCTCGTTTTGTGATATGTCTGTCATCCCGCCTGCCCTGCCGGCCCTGACGAAGGAAGGGAGGCACGAAGGGAACCCGGTCGCCCGCTGTTGGCGAACGGTGTGAGGGATCTGCTTTTCGCCTTTGCGGGTGCCACATGCTCGTTTTGTGAGCGTGGGGTTCTTCCCACTCGCGGCGGGTGGCGCATGCTAACAAACGCATTCGTCGGATCTTCGTAGTGGGTGCCGCAGCCTTTGGTGTCTAAGGGTGCGGTTCTTGACGCCTCTTTTGCTTGCCCATCCCAACACCACAGCCGCCACATCTATCCCTGCGCCTCGCAACATGCTAGCGTCGTTCGAGCGAAAATTCGATGCGAGCGGCGGCTTACAACAACCCACCCCAGCCCGGGACCCACCTTCCGCGGAAAACAGCATCCAATCGCTCAACATTTCTAATCGAGTGTCCGGAATTAGAAACCGAATTAACTTGCACAAAACAAACGACTGACCCTGTTTCTAATCGCCAATTTTTTGCGTTTTTAAAATTACCGGACACTTTGCCGCCAGGCTCGTTCCGTCGCGCCCATCGCCCCCGCCCGGCACGTCGAAAGACTCCACAAACAGCCCGAAGCCGCGAGCGCTTGATCGCAAATGACATGCACAGTCCCGCAAACGCAACGGCTTTACAATGTGCCATTTCCATTTTCTTGATCGGTAATGAGTTTCGTTTTTGGCGCGCGAGTCAGAAAAACCCCCACGCTCACAAATCGAGCATGGGGCACCGGGAAAAAACACGCAAAGGCACGTTCCGGCTACGGCAGCGAAGGGTTGCGCAGATAAAACGGGCAGAGCGAGGCGACGGGACACTGGTCGCAGCGGGGACGCATCAGCTTGCATGTCTCCGCGGCGTGCCTCTTGATCAGCAGGTACGCGCGAATTCGCGCTTCGCAAGTTTCGGGGAGCGCGTCACGCAGGACGTCCTGCATCGAACGGTAGGCGCCATACCATTGCGAGCGCGCCAGATCGGGATTGCCGCCAAAGAGCCGCAGCGGAACGTGAACGCAATTCGACGGAACAGCGGCGACGGGCGCGGTCTTGCTGAAGAGCAGAATTTTGTCCGCGGTGGCGTCGGCGACCGTGGGGAATTTCTTCAGCGCCCTCTTCGCGTCGGGAAGCGGGCGCTTCATCACGGCGCGCATGTTGCCGCCGAATTCTTCCAGGACGCGCGCGGCGATGTCGCGAAAACGTTGTGCGCGCAGCTCGGGCATCATGCCGCCCGGGCGCGCCGCATCGCGCAGAGCCTCGTCGGATGCGGCGAGGATTTTTTTCGGCGCGAGACCGATTTGTTTTTTGAGCGCCTGAAAACCTTTGTCGCAACGCTCGTCGGATTGCGGGTAGCCGGCGTTGCGGTGCAGGATCATCTCGTAGGGATCAGTGGGATACGGACGCTTCGGCGAGCCGTAATGTTTTTCGAGGCGGTCGAGAATTTGCAACACGCGCTTGGAAAGCGCTCGCGCTGGACGAAGCCGCAAGGCTGTGGCCTCTTTGAAGGTTTCGGGCATCGGCTGGGCGAAATCTTAGCACAGCTGCTAACCCGGCGCGGAGTATGCGCATCGAAACGGGGTGTAAAAGCGGCATTGAAAGTTTACGCGAAAGTTGTCACTCTAGTATTCCCCCGGCCGTTGCAGTCAGATTCCCAGAGCAGGAAAAAAGTGCGCGGCGAGACAACCGCGCGGCTGACAAATTCATCTGCTGGTTCATGCGCCAGGCCGCTGAACCGCGAAAGGCCGACGATGAAGGGTTTCGTATTATGTTTCGCGCTGCTGCTGACGACGATTTCGGCAAGCGCACAACAGCCGGTGCGAGGTTTGAAGCAAGGCGTGACCGTGGAATTGGCTGGCGGATTCGCGCATACGCAGTTCAACAACGGCGGGAGCGGCTATCCGAACATGAATGGCTTTTTCGGCAGCGTGGGCGTCAACCTTCTGCCGTGGCTGCAGCTGCAGGCCGACGCCAGCGCGCAATACGGCTCCTTGACGGGAGCGACCACGAATATTTATGGCAATCATTTCGGGCCGCGTATTTTTTACCGGCCATTCCATTCCCGCACGTTCACCACGTTCGGCGAATTTCTGGCGGGCGGTTCGCGGCTGGATTTGAATGTCAGCGGTCCGGGCGGCGCGAGATTTTCGGAAAACGGATTCTCGTTCAAAGCGGGGGGCGGCGTGGACTATCACATCTCGCCGCACTGGTCGGTGCGTCTGTTCGACGCGGATTATTACCGCACTTCGTTTCTAACGACGCACCAAAATAATTTGTGGATCTCAACGGGAATCGTTTTCACGCTGGGGCGCAATCGCACGCCGCATTGATTCCACTGGCCGCGCGAACAGGAGCAAATCAGGAAATCGAGTTCGCGCGAAAACTTGACGGGGCGCCAACGCTGCGATATTAAGTAAAGCGTTGGCATTTTATTTGGGAGCCCAGCCCTATGAAACGCCTCGCCACAGTGCTGTTCGCCGTAAGTTTGTTCTCGTTGCCTGTATGGAGCGCACCGCCTTCGATTGGCCGGGTGCACGTCAACGCAGGTTCGGTGCTGAATTTTCAGTTGCAAACCCGCCTGCGCGCTTCGAACTCCGACGCCATGGATGAATTCCCCGCCGGAACCGTGGTGCGCGTCAAAATGCTGGAGACGATCGACTCCACGCGCGACGCCGACGGCACGCCGTTCCGCGGAATTTTAGTTTCGTCGCTCGTATCGGGCACGGACATCGTCGCCCACACGGATGCGGCGGTGACTGGCATGCTGGTGCTGCTGCGCAGCCGCGAACATCCAGAAGGTTTTCGTTACGTATTGCTGGTCACGCGAATTTCCGACGGCGCGAAATCGTATCCAGTGACGGCGTCGCTCTCTTCTTCGCTGTACGATCCGGCTGAGAAAAACGCGAAAGAAAACCAGCGCTAGTTCCCCCGCTGCTCGCCACATCACAATAAACGCATCTGAAAGGCGCGCGCCCGATTGTTCGCGTTGCGGGCGAGTGGTACACTCTGCGCATGGCCAAGAAAAAGCAAAAGCGGAAGAAGAAAACAATTCGCGCGAAAAGTGCGCGCAAGAAAATTGTCACGCGCAAAAAGAAAACAGCGAAGCGCGGGACTCTTGCAGCAAAGAAGCGGGTCACTGGGAAGGCCGCAGCGTCGCTCGCGAGAAAAACTGCGCGCAAGAACAAAGCGGCGCGAAGAGAACGGCTCGCGCGCGGAGTTCGTTCCGTCGGCAACGACATTGCGGTGATGAGCGTAGGCCCGGGCTCGGGCAGCGCCGGACAATCGGGCGACATTCAAGGACTGACCGACGTGGAAACGGCGGATTCGGAGAGCGTCCGCGAACTTGTCGAGGACGGCCAGGACTACGAAGCGGGAATCATCGACGGCATCGAGAATGCGCCGGACGCCGACCAGGGCGAAATCAAAACGCGCGAAGTGCCGGAAGACGAAATTCCTCCTCGCGGCAAACGCAACACGCTGTAACGCGCGACAAAATTCTCGCGGTATGACGAATTCCATCGGCCTGATTTCCAAATCATTCCAGCCGGTTTCCGCGCGTGAAAAGAATCATCGACAAAAAGTTTTTGGTCCGGGCGCCATTGGCGTTGGCCTGGGATCACCTTGCCGAAATCGAGAAATGGCCGAGTTGGGCGAAGCATATACGTTCGGTCGAAAAGTCCCCAGCCGGACCGTTGTGTGCCACGAGCAAGGGCACGCTGCGTCTTTCGAACGGAGTGAAGACCGGCTTTCGGATGACGGAGTTTGACCCGCCGCGACACTGGAAGTGGGTAGGCAAGTTTCTGGGATCCGAGATCAGTTACGATCACATTTTCGTCGAGAATGGACCTTCAGAAACGATGATACGCTTCGTGGTCGACGCCAACGGGTGGTCTCTTCCGCTCATCGGCGGACTTTTCGGGCGCATTTATCGCCGGAATCTGGAGCGAGCCGTGCCATTGCTCGTGCAAGAGATCAACGCGAAAGCAATGCGGGTTGCTTCTCGTGATTCAGAAAACTGAACTGCAACCGCATCGGTTATACTCGTCCGCGCTCCGAGGTTGAGGAGCGAATTCGCCGCCACGGAGGGTTCCTATGAAACGCTGCGTAATCGCTCTGTGTTTTTTCGTGGGTAGCTGCGCGTTTGCGCAACAGGCCAGCGTGCCGGAGATTCCCTACCAGTCGGTGCCGAACTTCCTGAAGTTGCCCACCGGCATGTATCTCGGCGAAGCGTCCGGAGTGGCGGTGAATTCGAAGGGACACGTGTTCGTTTTCTCGCGCGGAAATACGACGGGACCAGCATACGGCGCAGCGGCGGCGCAATTGCTCGAATTCGATTCGCACGGATATTTTTACCGCGAGATTGGGCACAACTTGTACGCGTGGTCGTTCGCGCATACGGTGAAAGTGGACGCGCACGACAATATTTGGGCGAGGGACAAAGGTTCGGACATGGTGATCAAGTTCGATCCGCAAGGGCGCGTGGCGATGGTGTTCGGGCGCAAGCAGGAAGCGGCGGACGAACACACAGGCCCGCTCGCACATCCGAAACCGCCGCTACCTCCCGTGGACGGATTGTTCCGCCAAGTGACGGACGTGGCGTGGGACGCGGCGGGCAACGCGTACATCAGCGACGGCTACATCAATTCGCGCGTCGCGAAAGTTGATAAGGATGGAAATTGGTTGATGTCCTGGGGCGAGCCGGGCGACGGTCCGGGGCAGTTCAACACGCCGCACAGCATCGCGGTCGATGCGAATGGAAATGTTTACGTGGCGGATCGCGGCAACCGGCGCATTCAAGTGTTCGACGGCGACGGGAAATTTCTGCGGCAAATCACGATTGATGTGCCCGCGCCACCGGATGCGCGTCCAGCCATTGGCCGCAAACCGACTTCGACCACGGGAACGATGGCGCCTGGCGCTCCGTGGGCGATTTGCATCACGCCGGGGCCGCATCAGGTGCTCTACAGCTCGGATGCTTTTCCGGGGCGCATCTACAAGCTGAGCCTGGACGGAAAAGTTTTGGGGATGCTCGGCGAGTCGGGAAAACAGTTGAAGCAATTTGGATGGATACACGAAATCGCGTGCCCGTCGGAGAATGAATTGTACGTGGCGGAATTGTTGAACTGGCGCGTGCAAAAATTGATTTTGCAGCCGACGCGGTAGCGTTTACTTTGATAGCCGTGGCGGACTGAAGAGAAAAACCCCACCCTTCGCAAAGATCGCGAAGGATGGGGCACCCGGAAAAGCGGGCTTTCGAGTCGGAACGGTAAAGCAGCGGAGGAATATCGCCATGAAAAATCGAGTGCAGTTCGCGCTGCCTGTATTGTTTCTCGCTCTGGCGGCCTTGCCGGCCCTCGCTGCTTATGAGTATCCGCTTTCTTCCAATGCAATCCGCGAGGCGTACTTTCTGGGAACGGGACCGACTCGAGGCGACGCTGATTTTCTTGCTGAGTACTCCCACACAATAGCCAGACTGACGGCTGGGTCATACACCTCCGTTGTCAAGATAGAAACGCCGTATTCACAAGTCGCTGAGCGCGCCGCTGAAACGCTGAATTACAGTGCCGACGACGCAGTGAAACAGTTTCACGGTAAGGCGATCGACTTTCGCATGACCCTGGATGTTTGTGTGAAATCCGGTGCGGAGAAACCCATTGAGGTCAAAGTTCTTCAGCACGGAAAAGAAATTGTCCCCCGCTCTGCTCATCATTCCCCATACTTCGCGCCTCAGGAGGCTGACACTTCACTGCCAAGAATCGGAGAGCATATCCAACTCGTTTTCGACGCGAGCAGAATTGACGCCTCGCCGTTAGTGATTGAAATCGACGCAGGTAACGGCCAGCACGCGGAAACCACATTTGATCTGACAACGCTGAAATAAATTTCGGGGCGCGATGAAAGGCACAAGGCGAGAAGCAGATTCCTCGTCGCATTGCTCCTCGGAATGACAGCACTTTGGTTTTGGGTACTCATAAAGGAGCAGTGGTATTCTCCGTAGTAGCAGCCCGACGAAAGAGAAAAATCCCACCTTCGCAGAAACCGTTCAAGACGGGACAGCGCAAGTGCAAAGCGGCGTCGAGCCTGCGGTAGGCAGGCCGCCGCGCTCCAAACGAGCGAGCCGTTCGGAAAGGACGCGCCAGATGGACACGCGCTAAGACGCGGCGACTTACTGGTTGGCGGTGATTTGGTCGCGGATGGTGGAGTATTCGGCGCTGGTGATGATTCGGCGCGTGACCAGGTCGCGCTTGTCGCCGTAGGGGCGGTTGGCGATGATTCTGCGAGCGTCGCGATGCGTGATGCCCGGCAGCTCCATCAAATCAGGTTCCGACGCGGAGTTCAAATCGAGCGGTTGGCCGCTGCCGCGTTTCCAGCCTTCTTTCACACCTTGCGCGGCGGCATGCGCTTCTTCGGCGGCGGTTTTCGCGGCTGCGTTCAAATCCCTGCCCGCTTCCTTGAGGGCCGGCTTGAGCTTTGCAGCAGCATCCGCAGCAGCCTGGCGCGTCTTCTCGTCGCGCTGGCGCTGGTCTTGAGCGCTGCCACAGCCTATTGAGGCAATAAGCAGCAAAGTGAGTGAAGCGAAAGTCACGACGCGAAGTGTTTGCGAAACGCGCATCTATTCCTCCTCAAGTCTGGCGCACACTTGCGGCACCCTCTCTTTTGATACTCAACGGTGTGCAACCGTTACATGAGCCGATGGTACCGGCGGAATCGGGATCTGGTTTCACTACTGCGTCGCCGGAAGGCCACAGGCTGCCGAAACGCAAGAAAAGCAGATTCCCTGCGTGCGGCAGGCAGGCTCGTCGCATGGCTCCTCCCTTCGCCGAAAACGCTCAGGGCAAGCGGAATGACAACACTTGGGGCTCCGGGCACTCATAAGAGAACGGTTGCATGCTCCGTAATAGCAGGCCGAACGAAAAAGAAAACCCCACCCTTCACAGAAATCGTTCAGGATGGGGCACCCGGAAAGGCGGATTTTCGAACGGGGACGGTAGATCGCCATTACGCGCGGGGCTCGAACAAACATGGGACAAGCAAATCCTCGTCCCACGGAAACCATCCGGCGCCACATGGTTTCTAGGAAAACCGAAAGCGCGGCCGGCGGTGCAGGCCGACGGCCCGTCTAAAGACGGGCCTACAAAAGCCACGAGCAAAATCCTCACCCTTCACAGAAATCGTTCACTTCACTGAAGGCGTTCAGTGCAGGCAGGATGGGGCAC
>DASRQP010000221.1:0-12347 GCA_035696585.1 Candidatus Acidiferrales bacterium
CCCGTTCCCGTCGTCGTGGCTACGGCGACCGCTGGGAATCTCCCTGTGTATTACACCGGACTCGGCACCGTCACCGCGTCCAACACCGTCACAATTCATTCGCATGTCGATGGCCAGATCATGACTGTCTACTTCAAGGAAGGCGAATTCGTTCACAAGGGAGATCCGCTGGTTGAAATTGACCCGCGTCCATATCAGGTCCAGCTTGAACAGGCGCAGGGGCAGTTCGCCAAAGACACCGCCGCGCTCCACGATGCATCCGTGAACGCGACTCGCTATCAAGCTCTCTTCGCCGCCGGAGTTATCCCGAAGCAGCAAATGGACACGCAGATTTCGGCTTCGGAGCAGTTGCAAGGTTCGATCAAATCCGATCAAGCGCAAATCGACAACGCAAAATTGCAGCTTACCTACTGCCACATCACATCACCGATTGAGGGAAGGGTCGGTTTGCGGCTGGTTGACGCTGGAAATATCGTTCATGCGTCCGATCAGAACGGCTTGTTGGTTATCACGCAGGTACATCCGATCGCTGCCATTTTTACCTTGCCTCAGGATCAAATGATGACGGTGTACAAGAAGCTGCGCCAGGGCGCGAAACTCCCCGCCGACGCATACGACCGCGACGATACCACGAAGATCGCCAGCGGAACGCTGCTCACAATTGATAACCAGATTGATACCACGACGGGCACCTATAAACTAAAAGCGATGTTCGACAACTCGGACAACGCCCTTTTCCCAAATCAATTCGTCAACGTTCACCTGCTTGTCGACACCATGCGTGGTCTCACCATCATTCCCGCTGCTGCACTGGAACGCGGTCCTCAAGGAACGTACGTTTATGCCGTCGCTCCTGGCAACACTGTGAAAATTCACACGGTGACGGTGGCCCTCACCGCTGGCAACGTGATTGGCCTTAGCAACGGCTTGCAGCCCGGCGATCAAGTCGTGACCGATGGCATGGACAAGTTGCAGGACGGTAGCAAGATCGAGCCACGAAGTGCCACGGGCGGGCCGGCGACGCCTTCCGCCCAGAATCCGAGCCAAGCCCCACAGCAGACTCCGGGCGCACCCGCCGCAGCACGTCCTCATGGAACACGGTCTAAAGGTTCGCAAAAGTGAACCCGTCACGGCCGTTTATTATCCGGCCCGTCGCCACCAGCCTGCTTATGGTTGGCCTGCTATTGGCTGGCTTGGTCGCTTATAAAGAATTGCCTGTCTCAGCTCTGCCAGAAGTGGATTACCCGACCATTGAGGTGCAAACCTTTTACCCCGGCGCCAGTCCGGACGTAATGGCCTCGTCTGTCACTGCTCCTCTCGAACGTACCTTTGGGCAAATCCCCGGCTTGAAGCAGATGACGTCCACCAGCTCGTTTGGCAGTTCTATCGTCACTCTGCAATTTGTCCTTACACTGGATATCGACGTGGCCGAACAGGAAGTTCAGGCGGCCATCAATGGCGCTGGCCAGCTCTTGCCGCGCGCCCTGCCGAATCCGCCCATCTATAGCAAGATTAATCCCGCCGACACGCCCATCCTCACATTCGCGCTCACTTCCACTACGCTGCCGCTCTCCAAGGTCGAAGACCTCGCGGATACGAACCTGGCGCAGAAAATTTCTCAACTCACAGGCGTGGGGTTGGTCAGCATCAGCGGGGGACAACGACCAGCCGTGCGAATTCAGGCGAATCCTACGGAGTTGGCCTCGTATGGTTTGAGTCTTGAGGATTTGAGAAACTCGCTAGGCCAGGCGAATGTGGATCAGGCCAAGGGCAACTTCGAGGGTCCTCAACAGCAGTACACGATTGCCGATAACGACCAGCTTGTCTCCAGCGACGCCTATAAGCCTCTCATCATTGCCTATCGAAATGGCGCTCCCGTGCGCCTCAGTGATGTTGCCACGGTGCTCGACGGTGCCGAGAATGTCGAAGAAGCTGCGTGGGCCAACGAGAATCCCGCCGTGATTCTCAATATTCAACGCCAGCCTGGTGCCAACATCATCAGCGTCGCAGACAGCGTCAAGGCGCTGATGCCTCAACTGCAGCTCTCGCTGCCTGCCTCGATCACCGTCACTCCGCTGACCGACCGCACAATCACCATTCGAGCCTCTGTCTCGGACGTGCAATTTGAGCTGATCCTCACCGTGGCGCTCGTCGTGATGGTCATTTTCCTTTTCCTTCGCAGCGTCTCGGCGACCATCATTCCCAGCGTGGCCGTACCGCTCTCGATTGTGGGCACGTTTGGCGTGATGTATTTGCTTGGCTACAGTCTGAACAACCTCACATTGATGGCGCTCACGATTTCGACAGGTTTCGTTGTCGATGATGCCATCGTCATGATCGAGAACATCAGCCGCTACATCGAGCAGGGCGATACGCCTCTGCAGGCTGCCCTCAAGGGTTCCGAGCAGATCGGTTTCACCATCATGTCGCTGACGATTTCCCTGATTGCTGTGCTGATTCCGCTGCTCTTCATGGGCGACGTTGTGGGCCGGCTGTTTCGCGAATTCGCTGTCACTCTCGCTGTAACGATTCTTGTCTCCGCGTTTGTTTCCCTCACCTTGACGCCCATGATGTCCGCGCAACTGCTCAAGCACAAAGACGAAGCCAAGCAGAGCCGCTTTTACCATGCCTCCGAGCGCTGGTTCAATTCCGCCATTGCGTTTTACGGACGCACGCTTCGCTTCGTCCTGCAATATCGCACCACGACTCTGCTGATCACTTTCGCCACACTCGTCGCCACCATCCTTCTCTACATTTACGTGCCCAAGGGCTTCTTCCCGGTGCAGGACACGGGAATCATCCTCGGTGTTTCCGAGGCCCCTCAGGATATTTCTTTTGCCGCTATGGCGCAGCGCCAGCAAGCCCTGACGCACGTGATTCTGCAAGATCCTGCGGTGGATAGCCTCTCTTCCTTCATTGGCATCGACGGAACGAACACCACGCTCAACAGCGGACGCATCCAAATTAACTTAAAGGACATCGCTGACCGCAATCACGTTTCGGCCTCGGATATCATCCGCCGTCTCGAACCGTCACTCGCTAAAGTCGACGGCATCACCCTTTTCATGCAGCCCGTGCAGGACCTCACGGTCGACGATCGTGTCAGCCGCACGGAGTTTCAATACAGCATGGAAGACGTGGATGCCAACGAGCTCGCTGCTTGGACAACTCGAATGATGACCAAGCTGCAATCGCTGCCCGAGCTGACTGACGTCGCGAGCGACCAGCAGAACCAGGGTTTGCAGGCGGGACTCGAAATCGATCGCGATACGGCGTCGCGCCTGGGCATTTTACCTCAGACAATCGACGATACGCTTTACGACGCGTTCGGCCAGCGCCAGGTGTCCACCATTTTTACGCAACTCAACCAGTACCACGTCGTTTTGGAAGTCAATCCCAGCTTCCAGCAGAACCCGGACGCGCTGAAAAATATTTTCGTTAACTCCTCGAGCGGCCGCCAAATTCCGCTCAGCGCGTTCACGCGCTTTGTTCCGGCGTCGATTCCCCTCGTCATCAATCACCAGGGGCAGTTTCCCGCCGTCACGATTTCATTCAATCTTGCGCCAAATGTTTCCTTGGGCAATGCGGTGAAAGCGGTTGACGCGGCTCGCCAGGAAATTGGACTTCCCGCCAGTATTCAAACGAACTACGAAGGCACCGCCGCCGCATTCTTGGCTTCATTGTCCAATGAGCCGCTCCTGATTCTCGCCGCCGTCATCGTGGTGTACATCGTCCTGGGTGTTCTCTATGAGAGTTACATCCATCCCATCACGATTCTTTCCACTTTGCCCTCCGCCGGAGTCGGCGCGATTTTGGCTCTGCTGATTTGCAGAACGGAATTCAGTGTCATTGCCCTGATCGGGTTGATCCTGTTGATCGGCATTGTGAAAAAGAACGCCATCATGATGATTGACTTCGCCCTTGAGGCTGAACGCAAGGAAGGCAAAGCGCCACTCGACGCGATTTACGAAGCGTGCCTTCTACGCTTCCGTCCCATCATGATGACCACTATGGCGGCTCTCCTGGGTGGTTTTCCCCTGGCGTTGGGAACGGGCATGGGCTCAGAGTTGCGCCGTCCGCTGGGAATCACAATTGTCGGTGGCTTGCTCCTGAGCCAGTTGCTGACGCTCTACACCACTCCGGTTGTCTATCTGGCATTCGATTGGGTGGCACGTCGTGTGCGCAGCCACGTGCACATGCCGGCCGAGGAACCCTCGGGCGACTGAACCGTGAACATCTCCTCCAACTTTTCGGACCCCTTCATCCGCCGCCCGGTTGCGACGTCGCTGCTGACTCTCGGAATTCTCCTCGCCGGAGGCCTCGCATTCAATTTTCTGCCGGAAGCGCCGCTTCCGCAGGTCGATTTCCCAACCATCTCCGTCAGCGCCGGACTCCCGGGCGCAAGTCCGGAAACTATGGCCTCCGCTGTAGCCACTCCTCTCGAACGCCAGTTCGGCCGCATCGCCGGCGTTACGCAAATGACGTCATCGAGTTCACTCGGCTCGACCAACGTCACGCTCCAGTTCGATCTGAATCGCAATATCGACGCCGCCGCTCGCGATGTTCAAGCCGCGATTAACGCCGCGCGCGGCCAGCTTCCCGCCGATTTGCCCGGCTCGCCCACGTATCGCAAGGTGAACCCCGCGGACGCGCCCATCATGCTGCTTGGCCTCACCTCCACAAATATTCCGCGAAGTTCTGTGTACGACGCCGCCGATTCCATACTCGCCCAGAAAGTGGCGCAGGTTCCCGGCGTTGGCCAGGTCGGTGTTTGGGGAGGCGCGCAGCCCGCTGTTCGCGTCGACGTGAACCCCACCCAGCTCAGCAGCTACGGCATCAGCCTGGAGCAGGTTCGCACCGCCCTCAGCAACGCCAACGCCCACAGCCCCATGGGCTCGCTCAAAGACCAAAATCAAACCTGGCAGATTTTCACCAGCGACCAGCTTTTCACCGCCGACCAGTACCGTCCCTTAGTCGTCGCCTGGGTCAACGGCGCTCCTGTGCGCCTGTCGGATATCGCCACGGTCACCGACGCCGCGTCCAACACGCGCAACGCCGGCATCTCCAATGGCGACCCGGCCATCATGATCGCGGTCTTCCGCCAGCCCGGCGCGAATATTATCGACACCGTGGATAGCGTTCGTGCCGAGTTGCCCAATCTACAAGCTTCGATTTCGCCCTCCATCCATGTCGGTGTGATTCAAGACCGTTCGCCGACCATCCGCGCCTCCATCCACGACGTGGAAATCACGCTGCTCATCTCGATCGTGTTGGTGGTGCTCGTTGTGTTCGCGTTTTTGCGCAACGTCTGGGCCACTGCTATCCCCAGTATCGCCGTGCCGCTTTCTCTCGTTGGCACTTTCGGTGTGATGTACTTGTGCGGATACAGTATCGACAATCTCTCGCTTATGGCTCTTACCGTCTCAACGGGCTTCGTAGTCGATGACGCGATCGTCGTGATTGAAAACATTTCCCGCCATCTCGAAGGAGGCATGCAGCCCTTCGCCGCGGCGCTGCAGGGCGCGCGTGAGATCGGCTTTACCGTTTTTTCGATGAGCACTTCGCTCGTTGCCGTCTTTATCCCCATTCTGTTGATGGGAGGTATTGTCGGCCGGCTGTTTCGCGAATTCGCAGTAACTCTCAGCGCCGCCATCTGCGTTTCGCTGTTCGTTTCGCTCACAACCACGCCGATGATGTGTGCCCGCTTCCTGAAACCCGATCGGGGGAATCACGGCCTCGCCTATCGAATCGCCGAACGCGGCTTTAACGGCCTTCACAGCCTTTACAACGTCTGCCTGCGATGGGTGTTGCGCAACCAGCCTGCCGTGCTTGCCCTCACCATCGGCACCGTCTGCCTCAGCGTCTATCTTTTCGTCGTCGTTCCTAAAGGATTCTTCCCGCAGCAGGACACCGGCCGTCTGACGGGAAGCATTCAGGGAGACCAGGACACTTCGTTCGCGGCGATGTCCGCGAAAATGACGGCGTTCGCTCATATTGTCCAAGAGGATCCAGCTATCGATACCGTCACCGCGTTTACCGGCGGTGGCAGCGAAAACACTGCTCGCATGTTCGCGCAGCTCAAGGACATCAGCATCCGCAAAGTCTCCGCCGACCAAGTGATTGCGCGACTCCGTCGGAAGCTTTCCGGAATCCCGGGCGCGACGCTGTACCTTCAGTCCGTCCAGGACGTCAGTGTAGGCGGGCGCGGCAGCAATTCTCAGTATCAATACACTTTGCAAGCGGACCAAATCGCTGACCTAAACCATTGGGCGCCGCTTCTCATGGCGCGGTTGAGCAAAATCCCCGAGCTCCTGGACCTCAACACCGATCAGCAGGTCCACGGGTTGCAAACCTCGCTCGTTGTCGACCGCGATACTGCTTCGCGTCTCGGCGTTCCCATGGCATCGATTGATAGCACGCTCAACGACGCGTTCGGCCAGCGCCAGGTCTCGAATATCTACAAAGGCTTGAACCAGTATCACGTTGTGCTCGACGTAGCTCCTCAATACCAGCAAAATTCCGACGCCCTGAAATCCATTTTTGTCGCGTCGAACACAGGCCAATTGGTTCCGCTCAGCGCCCTGGCCAGTTATCAGCCTTCTCGGACTTCGCTCACCGTCAATCATCAAGGGCAGTTCCCATCCATCACTCTTTCGTTCAATCTTGCTCCGGGAATCGCTCTCGGCACGGCCGTGACGGATATCGACACCGCCGAACGCCAAATCGGCATGCCGGGAAATGTTCATGGCAGCTTTCAGGGAACCGCGCAAGCCTTTCAGTCCTCATTGGCGTCGGAGCCGATTCTGATTCTCACGGCTCTTGCCGCTGTATACATCGTTCTCGGCATCCTCTACGAAAGCTACATTCATCCCATCACAATTCTCTCCACGCTTCCGTCAGCGGGCGTCGGCGCGTTGCTCGCTCTATTCATTTTCAAAACGGAACTCAGCGTCATCGCCATGATTGGTATCATTCTGCTGATTGGCATCGTGAAGAAGAACGCCATTCTGATGATCGACTTCGCCATTCAAGCGGAGCGCGGCGCGGGGAAGACTCCGCTGGAAGCCATTTACGAAGCCTGTTTGCTTCGTTTTCGTCCGATTATGATGACCACTATGGCCGCGATGCTCGGGGCTGTGCCTCTTGCCGTCGGCGGCGGCACGGGTTCGGAGCTTCGCCGGCCTCTTGGCATCACTATCGTCGGAGGCTTAATCGTCAGCCAGATGTTGACCCTCTTCACCACTCCTGTGGTATACCTCTACCTCGATCGCTTCCAGTCATGGCTGCAGCATTTCAGCCACGCGCGGGCGGCGACAAAAGCCCTCTCGCACTGATTGGTGCATCTCTTCAAGCGAGTTTGATCCGCGGGCATGGAGGAAAAAACGGTGAAGAAACGAATCTCGCGTCGCGACTTGCTCAAAACTGGCCTGGCTGCAGGCGCTTCATCGCTGGTATTGCCGACCGGAAACATAGCGGCGGTGCCGCCTCCCGCTGTGCCAGTTGCCGCCGGGCAGACGGGCGCAATAGAAACTGCGCCGCCCGAGGGGAGTATCGTTCCACTTACCTCCTCAAGCGATGTCTATCTTCCGCCGCGGGGTAGAAGTTTCTTCAAGTTCAGTTTTGATTTTCCCGAGCCATCCGTCTCGTTTCAGGGAATGTTCTTTTCCTTTCGCCTGTACACCTTCGAAAACGCATACGGCCTCGACCGCGATCACCTGACGGTCGAAAAAACGGCCGGCGGCATCGTGCTCCGGTGCTCGCAATTCGTGTGGGCCGGAGATCAGCAGAAAATTCCCGGCACTCTGCTCGCTCGAATTCGAAAAAACGGAGAATTTGTCGAGTGGGACGTCTCAGCCGAGATGGACCAGCCCATTAAATCCATTTCCGCGATTGTGCGCGGTGTGCCGCGTGGGCAGATATCTTCCGGAAGCGAAGGCTTCTTTGATCCCAAAGATAACGAAGTGCTTCTGGGCTATCCCTTCGGAGGCGGCGACCATCACACCGCCGTCGGCATGGATTCTCCCGTGGCCGTAATTCAACCAGGCGAGCACGATTTCTTTTTCCTCTCGGCGTTTTTGGATCGTGTGCGCGCCAATCGTTTCTACTTTCAACCGGGGCCAAAAGGCTATCGCGTCGAGATCGTCTATGAACAGGAGGGCTGGAAGAAAAACAATCAATTGCAGAGTCCCACCTGGCGCGCGGGACGCACTCAGAGCGCCGAAGACGCATTTCGCACACACTTTGCGCACGTCGAACAGGCCTTTGCCATACCTGACTGGGATAAGCGCCGGGACGTGCCTGCATGGTTTCAAGACATCGCCCTGGTCGTATCGATTCATGGCATGCACTGGACCGGATACATTTTCAACGATTTCTCCAAAGCATCGCGAATTCTCGCCTGGGTTGCCACTCAGATTCCCGCCAAGAACGTCATGGTATTTCTTCCCGCCTGGGATGGCCGCTATTATTGGGAATATCCCATTTACAAAGTCAGTCCGCAGCTTGGCGGCGAAGACGGCTTCCGCGCGCTCATTCACAGGGGGCAGCGCCTCGGCTTTCGTTTCTTGCCCATGTTCGGCATGAACGGCGCCAACGACAAGCTGCCCGTGTTTTCGAAGTTTTCTGATGCGACGACGGAGGATGTTGATGGCAACTCATTCGATTTAGATTGGGTGGATTGGGATAACGATCGTCACATGGAAGGCGGGGGCAAGTACATGAATCTCGGAGTGGATTCGTGGAGAAATTGGCTCTCTGCCCGCATCGCCGACGTAATCGAACGATTTGGAGTCGACGGTTATTTTCTCGACATCTCTGGTGGCTGGCAGAACAACACCAAAGCCGACATGCATGAAGGAACCCGCCGGCTCGTAGAAGACCTACGCCGGAGATTCCCGCACGTCCTCGCCGTCGGAGAGTTTTCCTACGATGCGCTCATGTCCATCTTGCCCGTTTACCAGGTTTTCCCGTCGCGCGGTTACCCGCCTGCATTTCAAAAGTACGCGCGCACCTTCGAACACCTCAGCCATCCCGCTCCGGGGCGGGGAAGCAGTGGCGTTCACGAATCCGGATTCGGGCGCTTTCATCCCGAAGTGCGTAAAGATCAGCCGGTAATCCCAACCATCACCGTGGTGGACGATACGTTCGACAAGTATCGCGACGTAATGGCCGAAATCATCAAGGGCGCAAAAATCCGCGCCGGCATCGCCTAATGCAGTGAGCCAAAGAAGATAATACGGGGGATTGAAACTGCAGATTCTTCGCGAAAGTTCCGTTTCGGGCCCTGTTTAGGACGGTGTTCAGGATGTTGTTCTGGCCGTTTGCGCTTTCAAACCCGCTTTTTCTCGGTAGTGCCCGATGACCGTGAACGCTGTGCTCACCACCGCCAGTCCAATCAGCGCATACAGAATCGGCAGTCCGTACTGCGAGAACAATCGCAGGATTTGGCGTCCGTAGACGCTCGCCAGGTAAGCCAACGCTGTGTATCGCGCCGCGCGCCCCACCCCCAGAGCTGCCAGGAATTTCTTTGTCGGATAATTTGTCGCGCCCGCAACCACCAGGAAAGGCACCATCGGCACGGGAGGAGGCAGCACCGCGGGAATCGCAATCGCGCCAAAGCCCCACTTCTGAAACAGGTCGTAGACCTTCTTCATCCATCCGTGCTTCATCTTGCGCTCGAGCAAATCCTTCCCTTGTTTTCGAGCCAGCCGGAAGGTGATGTACCCGCCGAGCACCGCGCCGGCGGTCGCCATTAGCGCGTAGTATGGCCACAACTGCCGCTGGTGCGCCGCCAGCACAATCGTCAGCGCGTCCATGCTGCCAGGCACGGGAATCACGGAGTTGTCGAGAAGGCCCAGCAGGATCAGCCCCGGCCCGCCGAGGTGGATAAACCACGCGGACAGCGTCCGCCTGATCCGCGGCTTCGCCATGATTGCCACAAGCTTACTCGCCAGCATGTTCCCCCGAGTACCCGCCGCTACAGGGCCCTAAACGGCCCCGCTAAGATGAAATGCCAGCATAGCTGTCTCAATGTTCCAGGAGAGACAACGCGATTGTGCCCTAATGAACCCGTTCACACATCAGAAATCGCCAAAGGAGTTCACCGTTTATAACCAATCTTCCGCACAAAGTCGTGCCGCGCCTGCGCCTCCGCTGGCCCCTCGACTCCCTTCGGCGATGCACCGTCCACCACCCCCATCACCCCTCGCCCCTGTTTCGTCTCCGCCACAATCACCTCCACGGGATTCGCCGTCGCGCAAAAAATCGAGCACACTTCGTAGCAATCCTTGATTCGTCCAAGCAGGTTGATTGGATACGCGTCGCGCACCAGCACTACGAACAGATGCCCCGCGCCAACCGCCTGCGCGTTCGCAATGGCGGCTGCGCGCAGCTCATCGTCGTTGGCTTCCACGCGCACCAGGCACGGCCCCGAGGCTTCGTTGAACGCGATCGCAAATTTCGCGCCCGGCACTGTGTTGACGATCGCTTCAAAAACGTCCTCTGCCGTTTTGATAAAGTGCGCTTGCCCCAGAATCACGTTCGCGCCTTCTGGTATTTCGATTCGTACGCTTGTCAGTTCCATTTTTCCCTCGCCAGGTAATTCTTTTCCATTCGCGCGCAATTTATTTTCAATCGGCAGCGCACCCAAATCGGGAAAGCCATTATCTGCGGGGTTTTGGCGACAGACAAGGCCCCTGCAGTTTGGTCACTCACGTGCTCCTGAATCCATAGCCGTTTGCAAGCATCTAACTTGATGCTGGGAGCAAGCAACGGCGGTACAAGATTATATCGGCCCGTTATACGGTCTTTCCCTGCGGCCCGCGCAACTGGTTGGTAGAACGGAAAAGGTCACGGCAATGCTTTTCAGGACTCTTCAACAGGCCAAGCGCTTTCTTCGGATTATTCTCGGTTTCACGCTTCTGGCTCTCGGCGTAGTCTTGTTTTTCAGTCCCGCGCCGGGCTGGCTCGTGATATTGCTCGGTTTGGGGTTTCTCGCCGCCGAATTCGTCTGGGCGCGCCGTTTGCTCGCCGGTATGAAAGAGCAAGGCGTCCGTCTCCGCGATTTCGTCTTTGCTCGCAGCAACGCCCGCAGCCTCTAGCGCAGCCTCCGTCTTTTCGTAGTTTTCTACGGTTTTCTGTTAATAGAGTCCGTGGAGGATTCCGCCTCGTATATGCATCGGATACGACCGATGCAGCCCGCGCACCTGTTCCCATTCCGTCCGGTGTTCCATTTGCATCGTTCGCCACGCCCCGCTCTTCGCAACAACTATCCCTTTTCAGACGGCCCGCCGTGTGGTTTCATTTCCGCTTCACATCAGTGAGGGGGCGCAATGGGTCACGATGAACGACGCTGGGCGGGGAAGTGGGCGCTAGTCACGGGCGCGAGCGCTGGAATCGGCCGCGCGCTCGCCGAACAGCTTGCCGCTGGCGGCGCGAACCTCGTTCTGACGGCCCGTCGTCGCGAACGCCTCGAAGAACTGGCTTCACAACTCCGCGCTGCTCATTCCATCAAAACCGAGATCTTCGCCACGGATCTTGCGCAGCCCAGCGCGCCCGCTGAAATCCGCGCCTTCACCGAGGCCAAGAACCTCGAAATCGAGCTGCTGATCAATAACGCAGGTTTTGGCGCCTACGGCCCGCTTCACAAATCCGATCTCGCGCGCCAACTCGAAATGATTCAGGTCAATTGCTCCGCCGTGGTTCATCTGACGCGCCTGTACTTGCCCGAGATGGTCGCGCGCGGCCACGGAGACATTCTCATCGTCGCCTCGGTCGCGGCTTTCCAAGCCGTTCCCTACATTTCGACGTACGCCGCCACGAAAGCCTTCGACCTGCTTTTCGCCGAAGGCATTGCGGAAGAAGTTCGCCGCCATGGCGTTCACGTTTGCGCGCTTTGCCCCGGGTCGACCACCACGGAGTTTCGCGAAGTCGCCGGCCAGCCCGAGCACACCTTTCGCGGTGCGGAGACTGCGGAAAAGGTGGCGCGAGTCGGATTGCGCGCGCTCGCCGCGGGGAAGAGCAGCGCAATCTCCGGCTTGAAAAACAAGCTGAGCGTCGAAGGCCAGCGTCTGGCCCCGCGCAGCTTGGTCACGCGCGTCGCCGCCAGCATGTTCGACCCGCACAAGTGACACCAACTCAGAACTCGCCTCGAGACTGTTCTTCTCTGCGTCTCTCTGCGCCTCTGCGGTAACAGTTTTTCTCTTGCAGCGGCGGCCTCCGCGCCTGCATATTTGAGTTCCGTTCCAGGTTGACCGACGTAAATTCAGGAGCGCCTTCAAAATGCCGCATTCGCCCGGGAATTCGTATTGTTTCACTCGCCGCGAATTCCTCTCCGTTTCCGGCGCTTC
>DASRQP010000222.1:0-2553 GCA_035696585.1 Candidatus Acidiferrales bacterium
AAACACGGCGAAATCGCCGTCGTCGCGAAGGTGCTTGGCGATGCGCGAAACCACAGCCATGGTGACGCGCATCGGTCCGCCGCCCACGCTGACACGCGCTACGCCGAGTTTTTCCAGTTCGCGCACCGGCGGAGTTCCCGCACGCCCCAGAATATTCAACGGCCCGCGCACGCCGCCCACCAGACGCTCAATCGTGGCCGCGTCCTGCACGCCGGGAGCGAATAAGCACGCGGCGCCCGCGTCTCGATACGCGTTCAGGCGCTCGATGGTGCGTTCGGCTCGCGTCGACGCCTCGCCGATCTCTTCCAGATAAATGTCCGTGCGCGCATTCAGCACCAGGTCGATGCCTTTTTTCTTCGCGGCCTCGATCATCGCGCGAATTTTCTCTTGCTGCGCCGCGATTTCAAACAGTTCGCCGGAGCCTTCGCCAATCGCGTCTTCCAGATTCAGTCCCACGGCGCCCGCCTCGACTACGCCGCGAGCCGTCGCCGCCATGTCTTCCGGACTCTTGCCATAGCCGGCTTCCATGTCCGCCGTCACCGGCACCGAAACCGAGCGAACAATCCGCGCCACCACTTCGAGCATTTCGTCGCGCCCAATTACTTGTCCGTCAGGATATCCAAGTGAATTTGCGATGCCGGAACTGGTTGTGGCAATGGCAGGGAAGCCAGCGTCTTCGAAAATGCGCGCGCTGGCGACGTCCCATGCGTTGGGAAGCACAAGAATGCGCGGACCCTGATGCAGCGAGAGGAAGAGTTTGGCTTTCTCAGCTTGTGCCGGGGATGGCATCTCGATTAACGCGCGCGGCCACACAATCGCGACCGCGAAGTGTTTAGTGTTCTTCTTCCGCGGAATGGGCGCCGACGGTTTCGTCCGGAACATCGCCCACGCGCCCCTTAACGCGGTCGTAGACGCTGTAAGCGCACGTTGAACCGAGCGCCTCGTTGTAATACGTGGGCACGCCGAGCGCGGAGCGCAGTTCCTCGTTGAATTTCCGCAGATCGGCAAGCTCGCTGACGATGGCGGGCAATTTGCGCTTGTCCCTGGTGATGAGAAATTTTTGATAGCCCGCGTCCCAGAGCTGCGTGAACTGGCCCATTTTCATGATCGCGGGCAGCTCGGTCATTTGATACTCGCCGTCGGGGGCTTTGCGGAATTCCGCGCCGCAATTATATTTCTCCACACGCGCCACGCCGCCGGAGCTGCGCACGGTGAATCCAAACTGAGGAAGCGTCGCTTCGATTTGTTTCGCCGGAAATTTTGCGTTCACATACCACATAGCCACACCAGAGTAAGTATTTCTACACAGCCTTGTAAAGCCAAAAATTTCGCGGCCAACGCGCTGCGCAAATCTTCCGCGACAGCGTGTCTCAAGCCGGAATCCCCTCAACAATACATATCGGAGTTGCGGTGGGCACTACTCGGCTTAACTTCCAGCCGCCCGCCGCGAACAATTCGCGGAATTGCTTCTCCGTGCGCTCTTTCCCGCCGGGGAAAATCAGCATTTGCAAATCGAGGAGCTTGCCGGCATAGAAATCGTTGCCGGGTTGGATCACGTCGTCCACCACAAGGAGTTTCCCGCCCGGATTCACTCCTTTTCGGCACGATTTTAAGATCTTGACGCACAACTCATCGGGCCAATCGTGGATGATGTGTTTCATGATGTATGCGTCGGCACCCGCCGGAACGGAAGAAAACATGTCACCGAGAGCAAGCGTGCACCGTTCCATCACCGGCTTCAGCGGCCCGTTCTTGGCGCCTTCAATCACGTGTGGCTCATCGTAAAGCGTTCCCTTCATTTGCGGATTTCGCGCCATTATCGTCGCCAGCAGAAGACCGTGCCCGCCGCCCACATCCACGATCGAATGGATTCCCTCAAATGAGTACGCGTCAACCACCGCAGGGCTGTCTCCCGCGGAGATGGAAGTCATGGCGTCGTTAAAGATTTGCCCTTCGTCCGGATGCTGCTTGAAGTACTCGAAGATCGGCGCGCCGTAAATTTGTTCCATGGCCTGCTTGCCCGTCCGCACGCAATATTCAAGCCGCGACCATCCGCGCCCGTGCCATTCCCTGCCTCCCATCATCGCCACTGCCCGCAAGCTGGGTCTCCCATTGCTTCGCAGAACAGCAGACATCGGCGTCTCGGAGAACTTGCCGTCAGGCCCTTCAGACAGCACTCCCACGCTGGCCGTCGCGCGCATCAGCCGGTGGAGGGCTTCTGGATCGGCTCCGATCTGGCTCGCCAGCTCCTTAGCCGATTTCGGACCGGCTTCGACAAGGTCCGGAATCCCCATCTGCGCCAGGCAGGAAACGGCTCCGGCAATATAAGAAGCGCTCAGCAGTTGCATCACGCCCACATGGGCAGGAGGTTTCTGAGGCTGCGTTGTTGGTGATGTCATTCGTTCTCCAGGGAGATTTTATTTTGGTTCCGAAAGTATCGGCATTATACGCGAAGCCTTCGCCCGATTTAGCTCTTTTTGCTGTCGCCGCGCGCAAATATGCTCGCTCCTTGAGTGTGCAATATTCGTGTGGTAAGGTTCGACGCATGAATCC
>DASRQP010000223.1:0-3887 GCA_035696585.1 Candidatus Acidiferrales bacterium
CCAGATGCGTGCGCCAACGCCGCTGGCGTCGCATAAACGAGCCAGGTCCGTCGAAAGGCCGTCGGAAATGTCCATCATGGCCGTGGCGATGCGGCGCGTGGCCAGCGATTGACCCAGCGCAAGCGGGATTTTCGGGTAGAGATGCGGCTGAAGGAATCTCCGCAAAGGCCGCCGATGCGCCAGCCCCCGCAAAATCAACTCAAGCCCGAGCTGTGCGCGGCCTAATTGCCCGGTGACATATATGAGGTCGCCGGGTCGCGCGCCTGAGCGCGTGATTGCCTGTCCGGGGGCCACTTCACCGAGCACGGTGATGCTAATCATCACGTTCTGGTTTTTGGACGTGTCGCCGCCAATGAGCCGGATGTTCAATTCGCGCGCCGCTTTCGCCATGCCCGTGGCGAAGCGGTCCAGCCAACGGCCCGTTTTCGCCGCCGGGAGCGCCAGTGCGAGCAGGAAATAACGCGGCCGTGAGCCCATGGCGGCCAAATCGCTGACGGCCCGCGCCAGTGATTTATACCCGATGGATTCGGGCGGATGACTGTCGTGGAGGAAATGCACGCCTTCCAGGGAAGAATCGCAACTGACCACCCATTCGAGTTTCGAGGATTGCCTGAGAATGGCGGCGTCATCTCCAATGCCCAGGCGCACCTCGGTACGGGGCGCAGTACCAGACCCACCACACCCAGCCGAGATGCGCTGAGCGAGACGGGCGATCAGCTTATCTTCCATGTTCTCAACTTTCTCCGGGCTATATTCCGCGCTCAATCTTGAATGACTGCCTGTCCCGTTTCACAGCTTTTTTTCCTGTACTTCAGGGCAGTTGTAATCGCTCGCCGCAGTCCGTAAAATGCTCAGGAGCGGTTTACTACGGCCGGATTATGAAGCGATCCGGCGAAGAAAGCGAGCCGGCCCGGCCCAGAAGTATATTTTTGGTTGACTCTGTTGGGTTGAGCACTTATATTCGCGGCGGGTTTCGAACCAAGTCTCCAGGTTCAAACGCTTTTATAAATTGCGCAGACCGCATTGAGGGACCGGCGGTCATCCAGTCCAGCGCAAAGAGAAACTAAGAGCCAAATTGCAATTATGAGAAAGAAATTCTATACATTTCTCATTGCTTCCTCGGACTCGGGGAACATGCGCCGTTTGCGCATCCCGCACTATGTCGTCCATTTGCTTGCGGTTCTCGTAATCGTGGGCGGCATGACGGTGGTGGTGGCGGCCGGCGCGTATTCGCGGCTGATCTGGAAAGTGACGGCGTACAATTCTCTGCGCCGCGACCAAGCGACGCTCACCGTGCAATACAAACAGCTCCAAAACCAGGTAACGGACGCGGATCAACGCCTGAATTCGTTGCAATCGCTGGCCAGCGAAGTGGCCGTGGCATATGGCCTGACGCGGATCCCGGAGACGCCCTTCAGCGCTTCGAATTCGACGGTGCAATCCGAATCCGCCTATCAGCAGACGCTCGACCGGTTTAATTTCCTGACACAGAATGCGACCGCCGTGGTGCTCGTTGCGGATGGCGGCCTGAAGCTTCTTCCCGGAATGAAGCTGGCAAACGCATCATTTATGCCTTCCTTGTGGCCGGTGATGGGCAGAATCACAAGCCGCTTTGGCGAGCGCCTGGACCCATTCGGCGGTGAGGGCGAATTTCACAGAGGATTAGACATCGCGTCACACTACGGCGATGACGTTCGCGCCGCGGGAGATGGCGTCGTGGTATTCACGGGCGAGCGGCAAGGCTATGGGCGCGTCGTTATTGTTGATCACGGTTTTGGTCTGACAACTTGGTACGCGCACCTTTCAGGATACGCGGCGCAGGCGGGAACGCCAGTCAAGCGCGGCGACGTGATTGGTTATGAAGGCGAAAGCGGACACGCGACGGGACCGCATGTCCACTTTGAAGTGCGCCTGCACGATGCCCCAGTCAACCCCTGGCGATATCTGCATCAGATCGACACGGGCGGCGCTGTTACCAGCGGCGACTAGACCAAGAGTCCAGTTTCAAAGCATTCAAAGCAAACGTCCTTCCACGTTCCTCACTTCAAAAAAATCCACAGTGCCTGCGTGTGCCGAGCCCGCTTTTCTGGGCAGAGCTCTATTTGGGA
Organism: Candidatus Acidiferrales bacterium; assembly: GCA_035696585.1. Classification (GTDB taxonomy): domain Bacteria; phylum Acidobacteriota; class Terriglobia; order Acidiferrales; family UBA7541; genus DAHUXN01. Next base: position 2,109 of record DASRQP010000223.1, read on the forward strand.
TTGCCGTCCGCATCAATGAAATGGATCTCGCCGAGGTTCAGTTCGCGAATCCCAGGCTCGATCTTGGCGCGGTCGCCCACGATGACCCAGACTAACTGGTCGGGGTGAATCACTTCCTTCGCGGCGGCGTCCAGATCGGTAGTTCTCAGTGCGCGAATATGACTGGACATAGTGTTGTAGTAATCGTCCGGCCAGTGGAAATCGACCATGCTGATGATGGAGTTACCGACCGAATCGATGGTCTCGCGCGAGCCGGGCAGACTCAGCGTTTCGTTCGCCTGAATGTGGACCAGTTCATCGGATGTGACCGGACGGTTTGTTAGGAACGCGCGCAGCTCTTTATTCACCTCGATGATGGATTCCTTAGTTTTGTCCGTTTGCACCGGTGCAACAACAATGAAGGGACGCTGGGCGTCGGTGCCAAGCAAAACGCTTTGCACGCCGTAGGACCAGTGCTTGTCTTCGCGGATGTTCATGTTCAGGCGCGCACCGAAAGTGCCGCCTATTGCATCGTTCATTGCCACGATGGGAATCTGCGTCGCAGCGTCGGGCGGCCCTGCGAGATCGGCAGCAAAAATCACGGACTGGCCCGCACCGGGCTTGTCAATGATGTAGACAACAGATTTCGAAGGAAGGGCGACGGTGGCCAAGTTCTTCTTAGGAACGTCGCCGGACTTCCATGCCGCGAACGCCTTCTCGAGTTTGGGCATTACTTCGCCGAGGGTGGTGTCGCCAACAACAATGAGAGTGGAGTTGTTTGGACGGAACCACACGCGGTGGAATTTAATCAAGTCGTCGCGTGTGATCTTCTCGACGCTGGCGGCGGTTCCGGAGCCCGTCAGGGGATGGCCATAGGCGTGGCCTGGGCCGTAGAGAAGGCCCGGCAAGACACGCACGGCCATGAGAATCGGCTGGTTTTGTTCCTGTTCGATGGCGTCCAATTGCAGCTTCTGCTCGCGTTTGAAATCGGCCGCAGGAAATGACGGGTTGAGAAGCACGTCGGTGAAAAGGTCGAGAGAAGGATCCAGCTTGGACTTCAAAGCGGAAAGGCGGACGTAGGAATAGTCCAATTGCGCGTAGCTGCCGAGTTCGGCTCCAAGGAGCGCTGTCTGGTCGTTAATCTGGAGGGCAGTGCGCGTTCGGGTTCCGTCGACCAAGAGCGCGGAGGCGAGCTTGGCGGTTCCGGGCTCAGCAAACTGATCGGCAGCGAAGCCTGCGTCGGTTGCCATCCACATATCCACGAGTCCAGCGCCGGGGCGCTCGGCGAGGATTACTTTCAGGCCGTTGGAAAGAGTGGCGCGCTGCAGTTTGGGCAGCTTCAGCTCTGGCGGAGTGCCGAGGGCTGGTTTTTGCGTGTGATCAACCTGTGCCGCCGCGGGCTTGTAGTCCGGGAAGGGCATCACTTCGGCGATGTACACGCCGTCCGAAAGCCAGCGGACTGCGGCGGAACGCAGGTCTGCGGAAGTGACTTTGCGGATGCGTTCGAGGGTGACCTTGTAATTTTCCGGATCGCCGGTGAACACGGCATACTGCGCGAGCACATCCGATTTGCCGCCGAACCCGCCAATTCGTTCGGCGCCGCGAAGGAAGCCGGCGAGATATTCGGTCTGAACGCGCTGCACTTCGGCTTCGGTCGGCCCTTCCTTGAGGAAGCGCGCGACCTCTTCATTCATGGCTTTTTCGATTTGGTTCAGATTGTGGCCTGGAGCTGCGGTCACCTGGATGACAAACTGGCCTGCGATTTCGCGGGCGTCGTTGTAAACGGTGACATCGCTGGCA
>DASRQP010000224.1:0-5443 GCA_035696585.1 Candidatus Acidiferrales bacterium
AGCACGAATATCTTTTTCGAGTTGGACGAGGTCTTCTTCCGGTGTGGTGGCCATAGCTTTGCGATAAACGCCATATGAGTGAAAGGAAGGCTCCTCATCATCCTAGAATTAACATCGTCTCAACGTCAACGCTTGCTTGAAACCCGGTGTCGGAAGGGTATCAAAACGCGTCCGGTTGCTTCCCGGCAGTGCGTGTGTTGAAATGACTGGAATATGACTTCCTCATCTTCTTCGGGTGTGCGGGAAGAACGAGCTGCCATTCTGCGGCAAATCCCTTCTGTCGACGAACTGTTGAACCGGCCGAAGATCGCTGAATTGACCCGACGGGCTGGCCGCGAATTCACGGTCGAAATTACCAGACGTGTACTCGCCGATTTGCGTGAACGGGCGAGTATCGAAATAGCCTCATTGTCCGTGAACGTCGCGGATATCGAAATCCAGATTGTCACGCGGATTGAAGCGGAACTGGCTGCGTCACTGCGAAGCGTGATCAACGCGACGGGCGTGGTTCTGCACACGAACCTTGGCCGTGCGCCTATCGCGAAATCGGCTGCCGAGCACCTTGCCGCGACAGCCACGCGCTATTCGAACTTGGAGTATGACCTCGCTGAAGGAACGCGCGGGAAGCGCGACGTTCACACCAATAAGCTGCTGGCGGAGCTTGTGGGCGCGGAGTCGGCAATCGTGGTGAACAACAACGCCGCGGCGGTTTTCCTGACTCTAAACACTTTGGCAAAAGGCGCTGAAGTGGTTGTGTCGCGCGGAGAGTTGATTGAAATTGGCGACGGATTCCGCATTCCCGACATCATGACGCAGAGCGGCGTTGAACTGCGCGAGGTGGGTACGACGAATCGAACGCGAATAGCGGATTACGAGCGCGCTGTGAATGAGCGAACGCGCCTGCTTCTTCGCGTGCATCCGTCGAATTTCCGCATCGTTGGCTTCACGAAAAGGCCAAAGCTCGAGGAACTTGTGGCTGTGGGCAAGCGCTTGAAGATTCCAGTGGTTGAGGACCTCGGTTCAGGCTGCTTGATGGATCTCTCCAACGCTGGGATCGATGAACCCATTGCACGCGCGAGCTTCGATGCGGGGGTGGATGTCGTCACATTTAGCGGCGATAAATTGTTGGGCGGCCCGCAGGCCGGAATCATTGCGGGCAAGAAAGACGTTGTGGAACGAATCCGGCGCAATCCGCTGTTCCGTGCGCTGCGCGTGGACAAATTGACGATTGCCGTCTTGGAAATGACGCTGCGCGCTTACCGGCAAGGCGCTTGGGACGAAATACCAGCGCTGCGAATGATTCGCATGACCGCGCATGAAATCGAGCAGCGAGCGAGCGCGTTTGCGGCGCGCTTGCGCGATGCATTGCCGAAGGACGCGACACTCGAAATTCGCGAAGGCTCCTCCGTGATTGGAGGAGGCTCAACGCCGGATCAGAAATTGCCAACGAGTTTGATCGCTATCGCCAGCCATCGTTATTCCGCTGTCGCGCTCGAAGAGCGGCTCCGTCGGCCAGTTAACGGGACGCCAGTGATTGCACGAATCGAAGAAGATCGGCTGGTGATCGACCTGCGCACGGTTTTCGTCGAAGAGGAAGAGCCGCTCGCTGAAGCACTGGTTGCGGCGTTGCGTTAGCGCGCACCGTCGCGGAAATTCCCGCCGCGTTGCAATTTTACAAATGATTTATGCAGCTTGCCACGCACGCTGCGCCGAATCCGTTGTCGATGTTGACCACGCTGATGTTGGACGCGCAACTGTTGAGCATGGCAAGCAGAGCCGTTAACCCGGAAAAGCTTGCGCCGTAGCCGACACTCGTGGGCACGGCAATCAGCGGCACGCTGACGAGCCCCGCGACGACGCTCGGTAGCGCGCCTTCCATTCCGGCGGCGCAAATAATCACGCGCGCGGCGGCGAGCTTGTCGCGATGCTTGAGCAGCCGGTGCAAGCCGGCAACGCCGACGTCATAAAGCGCCTCCGCGCGATTCCCCAACATTTCCGCTGTGATAAGGGCTTCTTCGGCGACCGGGATATCGCTGGTGCCCGCCGTAACAACCAGAATCAGCCCCTTACCGGTGACAGCGCTGCTCCGGTGAATGGTTATCGCGCCAGACAGTTCGTGGAATTTTGCTCCGCGTGCCACGCGCCGCACCACGCGGTACGTTTTCAAATCGGCGCGCGTGATCAAAATGTTGTGCGACGATTTTGCGCGGAGCATTCCCTGAACTATCTCCGCGACCTGCTTGGGAGTTTTGCCGCGCGCGAAAATCACTTCGGGATAGCCTTGGCGCAGCGAGCGATGGTGGTCAATTTTCGCGAAGCCAAGATCCTCGAACGGAAGATTTTTCAGTCGCGCCACTGCCTGTTCGGACGACATGCGTCCCTTTTTCACCGCGGCCAAAAATTCGCGAATGTCAGATTCATTCATAGCGTGCCCCGAAAGAACGAGCATTCTAGCATTTCAGCGCCTTGACTTTGCGAGAAGCGGCTGCCTAGACTCAAGAATTCGGCCCATCGCGGGGTTTATATCCTAATGGCGCACACTGAAAGCAAAGTCGTCACAATTGGCGTGACAGGAGCGAGCGGCGCTATCTACGCGCAGACAATCCTGCGTGTACTGGATGCCGATGCGCGCGTTGGGCGCGTTTATTTGGTCGCGAGCGACGCGGGCCTGCGCTTGATTGCGACCGAACTGGGCATCGTTGCGCAAGAGCCGAAGAAACTGCCTGCCTTGCTGACTGGCACGGCCGCGAAGAAAGTTGAGCTTCTGCCCAATCGCGACGTTGGGGCGGCCATTGCGTCGGGGAGCGCGCTCGTCGATGGCATGGTCGTGATACCGTGCTCGGCGGGCGCACTGGGCGCGATCGCTTCCGGTACAAGCGACGATTTGCTGACGCGCGCGGCCGACGTCTGCTTGAAAGAGCGGCGAACGTTGGTGCTTTGCTTGCGCGAAACGCCGCTCAATCGCATTCACCTCGAAAACATGCTCCGTGTACACGATGCGGGCGCGGTGGTAATGCCGGCAATGCCCGCGTTCTATTACGCGCCAAAGCGAATTGACGATATGGTTGAGCAGTTTGTGTACCGCGTGCTGGCGCAACTCGGCTTGCCTCAGGCGGAGCAATACCGCTGGCAAGGCGGCGCCCGCGGAGACAAGAAAGCATGACGCCTGGCAGTTTTGACCGCGATCTGCCGATGGTAACAGCGCGATGAATCAGAGCCGAATTCGAACCGTACTCGAAATGATCAAGTTCGAGCACTCGGTTTTTGCGCTGCCTTTCGCACTCGTTGGAGCGCTGCTGGCCGAACGCGCAGGGCGCAGCGCGTGGCCCGCGCCGCGAATCATTATCTGGCAACTCTGCTGGATCGTGGTCGCGATGGTGGGCGCCCGCTCGGCAGCGATGACCATGAACCGCGTTGCCGATATTCGCTACGACAAAGCGAATCCGCGGACGCAGAATCGCGCACTCCCGACCGGGCAATTATCGCTCGCTTTTGCGTGGGTATTTACGCTGGCATCGGCTGCTGTGCTTGTGATTGCCGCGTGGCAGCTCAATCGCCTCGCGCTCGAATTATCCCCTGTTGCTCTGGCAATTCTGTTTCTCTATTCCTACACGAAGCGATTCACCATGTGGTCGCACCTAGTTCTTGGCCTTTGTCTGGGCATGTCGCCGGCAGCGGCGTGGATCGCCGTGCGCGGCTCGCTCGATTGGCGAATGCTGATTCTGTGCGCCGCCGTGACGCTATGGGTCGGCGGTTTCGACGTGCTCTACGCGTGCCAGGACGTCGAATTCGACAAGCAGGCGGGGCTGTATTCGATTCCGAAGACATTCGGCGTGGCGCGGGCGCTGGCAATAGCTCGCGCAATGCACGTCACGATGGTCGCGCTGCTGGCGTGGCTGGCCTTGAGCTTCGGGCTCGCGTGGCCGGCATGGGCGGGAATCGCGGTGGTCGCTGCGCTGCTCGCTTATGAGCATTCCCTTGTGAAACCGAACGACTTGAGCAAAATGAATGCTGCGTTTTTCGCCGTGAATGGCTATATTAGTTTGTTGTTCCTGTTGTTCTGGGGAGCAGCTACAGTTGTGACCCGGTTTTAGCCTGGGCATCCATGAACACCGACCTTAACATCACCGACGCACGGCTCGAACCCATCGCCGCAAAAGTGCTCGCTGGCGAACGTCTTTCAGCTGAAGACGGCGTGGTGCTCTATGAATCGAGCGATCTGCTCGCCATTGGTTGGCTCGCCAATCATGTTCGCGAGAAGCGCCACGGCAACCTCTGCTACTACAACATCAACCGGCACATCAATCCCACAAATGTCTGCGGCGCGCATTGCCGCCTGTGCGCATTCGGGCGCGACAAAGATGCCGGTGGCGCGTACAGCTACTCGCTCGAAGAAATCTGGGAGCGCGCGGGACAGGGCGTCGCGGAAGGCGCGACCGAATTTCACATCGTCGGCGGGCTGCATCCCGATTTGCCGTTCTCGTTTTACCTCGACATGATTCGCGGCCTCAAGCAGCGCTTCCCGGAAGTGCATCTGAAGGCGTTCACGATGGTCGAAGTGGGATTTTACGCGCGCATCTCAAAGCTTTCCGTGCGCGACACTTTGCTGGCCATGAAAGATGCGGGGGTTGATTCGCTGCCGGGCGGCGGCGCGGAGATTTTCAATCCGCGCGTGCGCAAAATTATTTGCGATCATAAAACAAGCGGACGCATGTGGCTGGATATCGCGCGCGCCGCGCATGAAATTGGGCTGCGCTCGAACGCCACGATGCTTTATGGCCATATCGAAACGCCGGAAGAACGCGTCGAGCATTTGCTGCTGCTGCGCGAGTTGCAGGACCGCACAAAAGGCTTTCAGACATTTATCCCGCTCGCGTTTCACCCGGACAACACCGCGCTTGCGCATTTACCCAAGCCCACCGGATTCGATGACCTGAAAACCATCGCCATTTCGCGGTTGCTGCTCGATAATTTTGATCACATCAAAGCTTATTGGATCATGCTGACGCCTAAAATCGCGCAGATTGCGCTGCGATTCGGCGCGGACGATATTGACGGCACCGTAGTGGAAGAAAAGATTTACCACGATGCGGGGTCGACCGTGGCGCAGTCGCTGCGGCGGACGGACCTGCTGCGCTTGATCCGGCTGGCGGGCAGGACGCCGGTGGAGCGCGATACGCTGTACCGGCCGGTGCAGCGGACGGAAACCGCGTTCACGGTTCTGGTCTAATCGCGTAAACCGTACCTCTCCGCACGCGTATTCACCGGTAGAATGAACCGGAAATTGCTTACAGCAGTCTTTGCGAGCTCCATAGCTGCTTATCCCTTATTTGCTCAGAGCCAGGCGTTTGAAGTGGCGACAATTCGTCCTTCGCAAGGGGAGGTGCGCGGCTCGCTGTTGGGCGTGAATCCCGGCAATCTGGTGATGCGCGGCTACAAGCTT
>DASRQP010000225.1:0-4052 GCA_035696585.1 Candidatus Acidiferrales bacterium
GACAAACAAACCACATCCCGTTCGCACAGCCGTCTTCCCCGCGGCAGGCCTTGGCACCCGCTTCTTGCCTGCCACGAAGGCGCAGCCAAAAGAAATGCTGCCGATTGTGGATAAGCCGCTGATCCAATACGCCGTCGAGGAATGCGCCGCGTCCGGGATCGACAACATCATTATCGTCACAGGCCGCGGCAAAAATGCGATTGAGGATCATTTCGATCAGGCTCCTGAGCTCGAACGCTTCCTGCGCGACAAGGGCGACACAGCGCGCGCCGATTTGGTGCGCGACATCGGCTCGAAGATTCATTTCAGCTATACACGCCAGCGCGATCCGCTTGGTCTGGGTCACGCCGTTCTGGTGGCGCGCGAGCTTGTCGGAGACGAGCCCTTCGCCGTGTTGCTTGGCGACGTGATCTGCGACGGCCCGAAACCAGCCACGCGCGCGCTGTGCGACGTGTACGAAGAAACGGGAATTGGCGCGATTGCAGTCGAGCCCGTACCGCGCGAACTGATCCATCTTTACGGGATTGTGGATGCTCGTCCCGCCACGGAGCGCAAATGGGGCGAGCGTTTGCGGCAGATTTTGGATCTCGTCGAAAAACCCGATGCGGAAAAAGCGCCATCGAATCTGAGCGTCACGGGACGTTACGTCCTGCCGCCGGAAATTTTCGATCATCTCGAAAAAACAAAGCCCGGCCGTGGCGGTGAAATCCAACTTACCGATGGGTTGCGTGCGCTGGCGCGCGAACAGGGATTGTGGGCGCTGATTACGGAGGGGAAAACGTATGATGCGGGAGACAAACTGGGCTTCCTGAAGGCAACCGTGGAATTCGCGCTAAAAAATCCTGAATTTGGCGACGAGTTTCGCGCCTACCTGAAATCCATGGAATTCTAAGCGAAATCTTAGTCGGTGAACGCGCTACTTCTCTTTCGTCTTCTTCGCGGAAGGCTTGGAAGATTCTGAAGCCGTCGCTGCCTTCTCCGTGGTTTTCGATGCGGCCGATTCCTTGGACTCTTTCGAATCCTTCGCTTCTTTTGATTCCTTGGCGTCTTTCGCTCCCTTCGCATCTTTCGATGTGCCGTCGGAATTTTTGCCCGCGTAGTCCGTCACGTACCACCCGGAGCCCTTGAATTGAATGGCAGGCGCGGCAGCCATGCGCTCCGCTTTCGCGCCGCATTTCGGGCACTTTTTGATCTCCGAAGCGGTCACTTTCTCAATTTTTTCAAATCGATGGCCGCACTTGACACATTTGTATTCATACAGTGGCACGTTCGCTACCCTCGTTTCATCCGCGCAAAATCTTACCATGTCCTGCAACGCCGCTGCATAGCGGTTCTTCCGTCAGGCTGCACGCGTTGTGCTAAACTTCACTGCGACATCGACTTTTTCGCGCCTGCACCGCCATGATTTCCGCGCAAACTGACAATTCCGGACGCGGCTGCCTGTACCTGGTGGCCACGCCCATCGGCAACCTCGAAGATATCAGCCTCCGCGCGCTCCGCGTGCTCAAGGAAGCTGATGTCATCGCCTGCGAAGACACGCGCCAGACGCTGAAGCTGCTTTCGCATTTCGACATTCATAAACCGCTCGAAAGCTACCACGAGCACAATGAAATGACCCGCGCGGCGGAGTTGGTGCTGCGCATCGAGGAAGGCGCGCGCATCGCCCTGGTCAGCGATGCCGGAACGCCGGTCATCTCCGATCCGGGCCATCGCCTGGTTTCCCTCTGCTTGCGGCACAAACTTCCGGTGATTCCGATTCCCGGGCCTTCGGCAATCATCGCCGCGCTCGCCGCCTCGGGTATGCCTTCGGAAGAGTTTACGTTCATCGGTTTTCTGCCCGCGCGTCCCGCGGAACGCCGCCGCCATCTGCGCGAGATTGTCACCGAGCCGCGCACGATGGTTCTCTACGAAGCGCCGCATCGCCTTCGCGCCGCGCTCGAAGACGCGCTGGAAATCCTCGGCAATCGCCACGCAACGGTTGCACGCGAGCTAACGAAACTCCACGAAGAATTCCTTCACGGACGCATCGATGAATTGATCGCGGCGCTCGCCGAAAAGCCCGCGCGCGGAGAAATCACACTTCTCATCGCCCCGCCCGAAATAAAATCCGCGCAAGACTCCGTACGCGAAACGGAAACTGTTTCTTTAGCCCAACGCGTTGCGGAAATCGAGTCTGCGCAAGGGGTCGATCGAAAAGCGGCGCTGAAGCAAGCGGCCAAGGAGTTCGGTCTCGCCAAGCGCGAAGCTTACAAGCGCCTGATCGCCGAGGAAAATTCCTAAAACAAGCGCTGTCTATGCGCCGTGAGCGTCGGCCACGCGCGTGAAAAATGAGTCAACTCGCTCCAGCACTTCTACGGGGCTGAGCGCCGAGTGTACTTCGTGGCGCAATTCGCTACCGTTCCTCACGCCATGCGTGAACCAGCACGCGAATTGCTTCATTTTCCCAATCGCATCGGGCAAATCCGCCGCAACCAGGCTGCGGAAATAACCCGAAAGCAAACGATAACGGTCGGCCTCGCTCGGCTCGTCGTAATGCCCGGTCGCGAAATACTGTTCCATCTGCCGGAAAATCCACGGATTCGTCGCGGCCGTGCGGCCGATCATCACGGCGTCGCATCCCGTTTCAGCGATCATTCGCTCCGCATCCTGAGGGACGCGAATATCGCCGTTGCCAATCACCGGAATTTTCACCGCCTGTTTCACGCGCGCAATAATCGACCAGTTGGCCTGCCCGGAATACGCTTGCGTGCGCGTCCGTGGATGCACGGCAACAGCCTCGACGCCGATTCCCTCCGCCATGCGCGCCACCTCGACAGCAACGATATTTGCGTCGTCCCATCCCGAGCGCATTTTGATGGTCATGGGAATTTTTGCCGCCGCGCGCACGGCGCCCAGCACGCGTTCGAGTTGTTGCAAATCTTTCAGCAAACCCGAGCCGCCGCATTTCACTACTTTTTTTGCCGGACAGCCGAGGTTGATATCGATCTGATCGAAGCCGAGGTCTTCGACGAGCGCCGCGGCGGTAGCCATCACTTCAGGGTTTGCTCCGAAAAGCTGCGCCGCAATCGGATGCTCATCCTGATCGAAGTAAAGATACCGGAGCGTTTTTGCCGCGCTGCGTGTCACACCTTCAGCGCTGGTGAACTCCGTCATGATCAGCCCGCATCCGCCCAGGCTGCGAATCACGCGGCGAAATATCGTGTCCGTAACGCCGGCCATTGGCGCGAGGAGCGTCGCCGGACGAATCGAGAGGTCGCGGATTCTTAGCTCAGCGGGGAACATTGGAGTTTACAGGGAAGTCTTGCCGGGCAACTTTCCGGGAAAGGAGGCGCTCGCAGGCTCTTCCGGCGCCATCGCGCTGACTGCGTCCGCACGGGCGGCGGGGCGGCGCCCGTTCGCGCCCGCCATCTGCGAGAGCAGCTCTTCCATCGAGCCGCCAAAAAAATTCTCTACCACTTGCGCCACGGCGTGCGCTCGCGCGTCTTCCTTGCTCAGGTTCGCGCGGTATTTCCACGCGCGGCCTGTGCGCTGCCGCTCCACAATTCCCTTCTGCGTCAGCCGATCCATAATCGTCATGATGGTTGTGTAGGCGCGCGGTCGGCGCGGGGCGAGCGTTTCACGGATTTCACGCACCGTGCCCTCGCCCAAGAGCCACAGCGCCGTCATGCAATCCAGTTCGAGAGGAGCAAGCTCCAACAAAGAGCGTCGCCGCGCATATTGGCCTTCCGGTTGGACATTCTTGACTGTAGTGCTCATCAGGACTTCTTTACCGTTTCCGGCGCCTGGTTTCCAAACAGGCCGCCGCTTGGCTTTTGTTCCTTCGGGACTGGCGCAGTCTTGGGCTTCGGCTGAGCGGGATTCAGATAGGCCTGCGCATTCAGCAGGTTGCGCCGCAGCGCGGGATTCCGCGTGCTCCACATTTCGTCCTCTGCCGTTTGACCAAGCGTCTCGCGCATGGCAGCCATCTTCGAATCGAGATCATCCAGATGGTGCAACAGCACTGCCTCCCGCACTGACGGAAGTTTTGGCGAGCCAAATTCATATTCGCCGTG
>DASRQP010000226.1:0-4404 GCA_035696585.1 Candidatus Acidiferrales bacterium
AGCGCCGCCGGGACCGAAGCCCGTGGAAGTTTTCACGTAGTCTGCATCGCAATTTTTTGCTGCGCGGCAAGCGCGGACTTTTTCTTCTCCAGTGAGCAGCGCCATTTCGAGAATTACTTTGCAGATCGCGTCGCCGCGATGGCTGGCGTCAACCACGCCGCAAATGTCCGCCTCCAGGGCTTCATCGTCGCCGGACTTCAGCGCGCCGATATTGATGACCATATCGATTTCGTCCGCGCCATTTTTTATCGCGTGCTCCGCCTCGAACACTTTCACGAGCGGAAGCGTCGCGCCCAGCGGGAAACCCACCACCGTGCAGACTCTCACCGCTGAGCCGCGAACCAAATCGGCGGCAAGCGGCACGTAGTACGGATTGATGCACACGGAGGCGAAACCGAAGCGCACCGCCTCTTCGCAGAGCGCGCGAATCTGCTCGGTGGACGCTTCCGGTTTCAGCAGCGTGTGGTCAATCAGCTTGGCGATATCTTCGGCGCGCATCGCGATTTCGCTTTTCGGGGAAATTTATTCAGACGGCAAAGTCAGAATACAAACATCTTTCAGATTGCGATAGCGCTCATCGTAATCCAAACCGTAGCCGACGACAAATTCGTTGGGAATCGTGAAGCCGACGTAGTCCGCTTTGATATTTTGAATGCGACGCGAAGGCTTGTCGAGCAGCGCGGCGATCTTCAGCGCCCTCGGCTTGCGCTGCTGCAACACGCGGCAAAGATAGCTGAGCGTGAGGCCGGTATCGAGAATGTCCTCGACGAGAATCACGTTCAAGCCCTCGATGCTGGTGTCGAGGTCCTTGTAGAGGCGAACTTGCCCCGAAGATTGCTTGCCTTTGCCGTAGCTCGCGACGGCCATGAAGTCGATGGACGTGTCGAGGTCGATTTCGCGAATCAGGTCCGAGAGAAAAATGCACGCACCCTTGAGTACGCCGATCAGGTGGACGCGCTCGCCGCGAAAATCGCGGCTGATTTGGCGCGCCACGGCGATCACACGTTTCTGAATCGCCGCCCGTCGCAACAAAACTTTCAGATGGCTCTTGTGACTTTTGCTTGCCGGACTCATGCGCGCGTCGCGACTCCTCGCTGAGAAGGCGGCTAATCTATCGTAGCTGCGCGCCGATGACAAGACGCGGCGGAATTATGTAGGCTCAGTCTCGGGTTACTGCGTTTATTGGGCAGAAACGAGATGGCGGCAAGAGGATCAACGCGAAGCAGGGCTAGAATGGCTAGTCTTGACAGCGGGCAACAAGGGAATGGCGTGGATATCGAAAGAAGGCCCGCCGCTGGGGATACAGTCGCCCTCTCTTCGAACGGACCCGACGAAGACGCGCGCGCAAGCATTGATGTCTGTAACTGAGTCGGCGGCGATGCGATGGGTACGGCGGCCGACGGTGTACTCGATTCTGTCGGTGAATTCGCGGACCTCGTCGGCACGAATCACCTTCCCATTGGTGAGATGCAAATAGGCAGGTTTGGGCGGATCTTCTATCTTGAATGTGAAAGAAAGTGGAACCTCTGTTTCTCTGGGCTTACCCACAAACCCGCCTATAGAGAAGCGCCACTGGCGGACCGCCTTCATTGTGGAATCGAGGAGGAGTCGATCACCTGAAACAGCTCGCAAGTCAGCAATGGAACCGTCAACACCAATAACCAGGATGAGCTTGACTACCCCTTCGGTGTGTTCTAGCCGAGCTTCTCTTGGATAAATGGGGTTCACGGAGTTCATGACAAAGCAACACAGTTGATCTTGTTTGAGGTGAATGCGCGGAAGTTCCGAGTTCGGCGTAGCGCTTTGGATCGGTGCCCACGTAAGGAGAATCAGCAAAAAGGAATGGAGAACAACGAGCGACGGCATAAAGCTCTTATAACACGGAAGAGTAATCGACGTTTATTATCGAATGAGGGATGTGTACAGAGCGGAACAATTCACATTCAATGGGTAGGTCGACGGAGAACCACATAGTGCTCGATAGTTCGGATAATCGGAAACCAACCTACTGCGTCAATCTGAGTCACTACCTGGAATTATCGTTTGCGTTTTCGCCGCTCAGTTTGGGTTTGCGGTCATGGAAGCGCGGCGTCCGGTAGCGGTGGAGAAATACTTCATCCACTGCGTGCGAATGCCATTGGTGCGTTCGATCAGCTCGCGACTCGGTTTAAGGCCGTGCTGAACGATGACGACCATTCCAGTGTTGAAGCGGCGTTGCGAGTGGTCAACATCGGGCGAACGCGCGCCTTCGGCGGCAATCACGTCCTGAATCGTCACCTTGGTTCGATTCGCTTTGAAGATTGAGTGCCCATTCGCATCTTTGCCAACGCGCTCAAGATTGCGAAGAATGAAAAAGTCGGGCACTTCGGCGGGAGAAATCAGACCCATCAGGTAGAGATCGAGGTACGAGTATCCGGTCGCCGGCACGTAATAGTCGTCGTCGAGTTGCGTGTAAGTGCCGTCAAAGTTGTCCTGCCAAACTCCGCCGCCCATGATGGATGCTTCCGTCGGCCGCGCATACGGGAACGGCACGCGTGCCTGCAAACCCATTGCCCAATGCGTGGGACCGAGCGGAATCGTCTCGTCTCCCACCTTCGCGGAAACGAAGGCGGCCCAGCGATGACCCATTTCATGTCCGATTTGCGAGATCGCGTACATGTAGGGAGGCATCTTGCCGTTCTGCGAAATTTCGGCGAGCTGCTGCTGATAGAAAGTGATGTCTCGATCGTTGCCGACGGGCGCGTCGGGCGGCGGGTACTCCTGCATCTGGATGGAGCCGGAGTACACGGGTTGAATGAAGCCCCATTGGAATCGGCCCGCTGAGCAGTAGGACGCGAGGCCGCGCTGCTCGGCGCCAATTCCGGTGACGGCGGGGCCAGTGGATCCCAGAGGGCCGTTGCTGGGTGTGCCTGCCTCCTGATTGTCGACGCGGAAATCGGAGTAGTACGGGAGGAAATCGAACTTGTCTCCGAGGGCCTTGATGACCGTGCACGCCAGGTCGTGATCATTTGGCAATGCGTAATAGTGGAAAGCTTCGTAGACGATCGGGAATGGTCCGGCTTGCGGCTTGAGCGAGGAAAAATGCACTTCAGGATTGCGCATGCCGACGAGCGTGACGAGTTGAGCGGGAATCTGTGAGACAGGCTGCTCGGAACCCGAAGTAGTGTCGGCGGAAACCGAAATCTGGCTCGCGCTTCGGAGCGCCGACGGAAGAATTCCCTGAATGGAGATGGAGTTGCCGCTCGTCTCGACGCGGCGCGAGACGCCGGGGCCAAACGCAACGTATCGCGAGGCGCGGCCATTGGCAGGGTTGCGAGGCGCGAAACCGAAGATTGCCCAGACCGCGTCGGCGGCCGAGTTGGGTGCTGGCTTCAGAGAAGGTTTATGGGCGTTGAAGTAAACGCGATAAGCAACGCCGGAGAGATTTCGATCGCCTTCAGGCAAGACGGGACCAGAAGTTTCGAACGTGATCTTCAGGAACAGGCCGTCGACGATGGAAAGGCGCAAGTTCTGGAGATCGAGATTCGCGGCAGCGGAGGAGTTTTTGTTGCCGGTGAGCGTGGCGAGAGATTTTTCTGCTTCGCCGGAAACGAGCGGATAGATGCCGACGATCGCGTCCTTTGCGGCGAGCTGTTGATACGACATCTCGATCTCACCATCTTTGTGAAGCACAACCTGAAAGCGATTCACGGTCTTAGTCCAGGTGAAATCCTGAATGTTGCCGTACGGTTCGGTTACGTCCCACGTGACGACCACGCGATCCTCGAGTTCCTTTGCGTAGCGAGCGCCGGACATGCGCGGCTTGAAAAAGACGCAGATTGCAGGAACCGTATTGACTAAATTTCCCGCACCTTCGGAGAGCGCATCGAAACGGGCGATGGAGACTCCGCCCTGATCGCGCGGCGTGAACGCGGGATTTCCGCCGCCGGCGAACGCGCTTCTTGCTGGCGGGCCAAATCGAATCGAGCCTGTAACGCCGACGGAAAACGAATCCCACGTCTTGCCGGAAAATGGAAACGAGAAGTTATGCAGCGTGACCGCGGGGCCGCTTAGCTCCTGGCCGAAGTCAGCGTCCCAATGCAGCGGAAGTCTTTCGACGCGATAGCCTGCGTCTCCGGGCGTGAAGCGAAGAGTGCGGTGATCGAGATCGAAGAGGTTCTGCTCGCCGAGCGCGCCCTTGTCCAGTTCCATAAGAATCAGATTGCCTAAGACGGAGACTTTGCCGATGGACTTGCCGGGCTGCTCCCGTCCTTGGGCATGCGCAACCGACTCTGGCAATAGGATGATGCTCAGGATCAGCAATATCAGTAACGAATGGCGGTTGCGTGTGGTCATCGGCCCTCCTCAGGTAAGGCCGCATTCTATTTATAAAATATGCAGAATGGAAAGCGAATTTACTGCCGC
>DASRQP010000227.1:0-4838 GCA_035696585.1 Candidatus Acidiferrales bacterium
GCGACTTGCCTGTGGTCGTCTTCACCGGCAAAGAACTATCGCCAGAAGAAGATGCTCGTCTGCACACACTGGCACGCAGCGTGGTGGTCAAGGGCGTCGAATCGCCCGAACGATTGCTCGACGAGACGGCGTTGTTCCTGCACCGCGTCGTTGGTGATCTTCCGGCGGAGAAGCAGAAGATGCTCGACCGGCTGCACAGTTCAGACGATGCTCTGGTCGGTAAGAAAGTGCTCGTAGTTGATGACGACGTGCGGAATATCTTCGCGCTCAGCAGCGTTCTGGAGCGTCGTGGTATGACGGTGCTGACCGCTGGCACCGGCCGGGAAGCAATCACCATGCTGGAATCAACGCCCGACACAGCGATTGTCCTGATGGATATCATGATGCCCGAGATGGACGGCTATGAAACAATGCAGGTGATCCGCCAAAACTCTTCTCTGCGCCGCCTGCCCATCATCGCCTTGACCGCAAAGGCCATGAAAGGCGATCGCGAGAAGTGCCTGGAAGCCGGGGCTTCGGAGTATTTGGCGAAACCGGTAAATACAGAGCAGCTCCTTTCAGCTTTGCGGATGTGGCTGCATCGATAAATCCAACCGCGCGCCTATTGCAAGGCGCTCGAATTCATTGAGGCGGAGGAAGGTGAACTGCATGCAGGAAAAGGCCAACATACTCATGGTGGATGATCAGCCCGCCAAGCTGCTCAGCTATGAAGCCATACTCAATGAATTGGGAGAGAACCTGATTAAGGCGAATTCGGGCAGGGAAGCGCTGGAGCACTTGCTAAAGACGGACATCGCAGTCGTCCTTATGGACGTCAGCATGCCCGAGCTCGATGGTTTTGAGCTGGCCGAGATGATCCGCCAGCATCCGCGATTTCAGAAGACGGCGATTATTTTCATCTCCGCTGTGCACCTGACGGACCTCGACCGCCTCAAGGGATACCAGCGCGGAGCAGTTGATTATATTTCCGTTCCCGTCGTCCCGGAGTTGCTGCGCGCAAAGGTCAGTGTTTTTGCGGAACTGCATCGCAAGACGCACCAATTGGAAGTTTTGAATTTGGAGTTGCGCCGGCTTTCCAGCAGCCTGATTGCGACCCAGGATGAGGAGCGGCGGCGAATCGCGCGTGAATTACACGATGGTTTAGGCCAGGATTTGGTCGCAATTAAGATGATGTTGGATGGGATGCTGCAACAGGATAACGCCGCGGCGAAAAAACAAGTGGCCGCCGACGTGAGTACCCTGATTGATCGCACGATACAGCAAGTCCGCAGCATATCTCATCTCTTGCATCCTCCTCTGCTCGACGAAGTGGGCCTGCGAGCCGCGCTGAAGTGGTACCTGGAGGGATTCACAAAACGCAGCGGGATTGAGACATATCTTGATGTTCAGCCTTCCAGTTTTCCACGAATCGCGCCAGAACTAGAAACGGCTGTTTTCCGTATCGTGCAGGAGGCTCTTACCAATGTGTTCCGGCACTCCGGCGCGCGCAAAGGGTGGGTGACGGTCCTTAAGCAAGACGACCAGGTTGTCGTCACCGTGCGCGATGATGGCAAGGGCATTTCAGATCATGTTGCGGAGTTCCGGCCAGACAGCATCGGCATAGGCATCGGCGGGATGCGGCAGCGGATCAAGGAATTCGGCGGGGAATTGCAGCTCCGGAACTCGAATCCGGGGACTATCGTTGAGGTGGTCATCCCAATCAAATCGCCCATCGTTTATGACCAGGCAGTACCGGTCGCGGCTAACGTTCCTGGCAATACTGCGCGGCCAACCTTTTGACTTCTTCCCGTTCGTTGGGACTGGCCCGCTAAGCGAGTCAAACAGCCATGGCACCGGCGAATCTGGTGGCGACCTCATCCATTTCAACAGGCACACCATCCCGAAGAGTAATCGTCTTTCCAGAATTCGCCGCAACCCGGTCGCCGGGAAGTAAAATTCCAACCAGGTTCAAAGGGTCTGCCGCTGACACTGTCACAATCTCTCCAGGAGCTTCAGCCTTCCGGATCGCGCGAACAGACTCGACAGCCACAGGCAGCGCAAATTGCTCGCCTAGAAATCCACCCACAAATCGGCCTCCACGTATTTCGCCTCGGTCTTCGAGCCGCCGGAAAGCGAGCAGCAGTTCACGCCAGCGGGGAACGATGCTTTCTCGCGCAACAACTTCGCGAAAGACCACGCCATATCTTTTAAGAAGCATCCAGCAGGTTGCCTCCACCGTGTGGGACTTGTCGGGCGCTTCGCTTGCATAGAGCAACGACCACCGGCCGACACTGTGCCGCGGGCGCACATTGTGGCCCCGGCCGTGACCAGAGCGGCGCTTCGGGTCAATCAGCGCGCGAATATTGTCGAATCCATCGGCTGTCAGCAGCCCCGCCGTCACCAGTTCCCACAGCGCCATTTCCACCTCCGCTTTTAGTTTGCTGGTTCCGCGCACAATATCCGCAAAAAATGATGCGCCGCGCTGGCGCAGGTACACCAATATGTCGCGTGCGTTTCGGCTGAGCCCGCGCGGTTCATCGCCATCAGCAGGGGCGTCGCTAGGCGCGTGCGGCAAAATCATCCACTCCGCGTCATCACGAATAAAAAATGCTATCGGCGCGACGCTGGTGGGAATCACACGACGGTTCGTCCCGTTTTGCTCTGCCAAGGTCGCCGGATGCGGAGAGAGGCGTCCCCAACCGACTGCACCGGTCAGGCAAAGCTGGTCGAGCGCCTTCGGATCGTAGTTCGCGATCCGCCGCGCCAGAATTTCCCGTTCCCAGGAATTCGCAGGCGCCTCGAATCCTTGAAGCTGTTGCAAGATTTCCAGCGTGCCACGCTCGCCGAAAACTTGCGTACCTGGTGCGATGTGCTGCCAGCGCAACAACCAGCGCATAAATTGCGCCGCGGTCACCGGTTGGATTTCTTTGCGCAACACGCCGAGCGTCAGCCGATGAATGCGCGCCAGCAGCCTGCGGTCGCACCACTCGATTTCGTTGCCCGTAGCGCCGGTGAACTGCCCCCGCAAAATCGAGCCGCTGGCTTCCAGACGCAGGAGGGCCTGCTCAATTTCCTGATTCGCGATTCCGAGCACGTCGCTGAGGATCTGCGCCGTCACGGGACCGCTGTGCGTCATCCAGCCCGTGACGCAACCGCACAACACTTCTTCGTGTGAAAAAACAGCGGCCTGCGCACTATTTTGGACGTCGGGAAGCGCTGCATCGAAACGCGCAGCAGGGAAAAGCTCGGAGAACATGGCTGTCTTTTCCGCCGCTGCCCAATAAACCCTGCCACCGACACGCGCGGAGGCAACTCGGCGGTCCCCTCGCAAAGCGGTAAAATAATCCTTCCATTCAGGAATCGTTTTGTCGAGCATTTCACCGAGCGCAGAGATGCTTTTCGACGATTCCGGCAGGGCGGTTAGTGTCAGCAGTACATCATGAAGCTCGTCCGCATCGCGCACATCCGGCCACGCCTCTTCGCGCACTTCCGCTATGGCGGCGGGGTCCAGGCGGCCAATTTCCGAGAGAACCGCTTCGGGCAACATTCGCCGCATTTCGACAGCGCGCGCCCGGCGTTCCTCGAGCGGCGCATCATCGAGGAATGCGTACGGATTCGCGTTCAGAATCTCGTGCGAAAATTGCGACGGCACGGGCGTATCGACCGCAATACAGCGGATTTGTCCGGAAGACATCGCGTCCAATACGTTCTTGAGCCCATCGACATCCATCGCCTCGGTTAGCGCGTCTTTCATCGTTTCGCGCACCAATGGATGATCGGGAATCTCGATCTCGCCCGAAATATTCTCCTGGCACGCCAGCGCTTGCGGAAATACGCCCGCCAGCAAATCATCCGAGCGCATGCGCTGGATTTGCGGCGGCACTTTCTTGCCTCCCTGAAACCGCAACAGCGCCAGCGCGCGCCCGGCTGTCCAGCGCCAGCGCGTGGTGAAGATCGGCGAAGTGAGCACGGCTTGCGAGAGCAAATGCTCCACGGTGGCTGATTGCAGAAAATGAAAAACGTCGGCGAGAGGAAAGCTGTGCTGTTCGCTTAAGGAGATATTCAGGCCATTGTCGGTGGCCGCAGCCTGCAATTCGAAATTAAACGAACGGCAGAAACGTTTCCGCAGCGCCAGCCCCCATGCTTTGTTGATGCGCCCGCCAAATGGGGCGTGAATGACGAGCTGCATGCCGCCGCTTTCATCGAAGAAGCGCTCTGCGATAACAGTTTGCTGCGTCGGCACGGCGCGCAACACGGCCCGGCCCTCGACGATATATGTCACCGCCTGTTCCGCGCCCGAGCGGTCCAGCCCGCACTCCCGCATCAGCCAGCCGATTGTCGCACTAGCTTGCGACGCATCTCCGCGCACGGTTTTCGGGGAAACATTTTCAGTCAGCGAATTAATTTTCTCTCGAACTTCGGCGACTTGCTCAGAAAGCTCGGTGGTACGCGAAGGCGCTTCGCCACGCCAGAAAGGAACGTTGGGCGGCGCACCCTTAGCATCTTCCACCAGCACCGATCCTGCCTGCACTCGCCGGATCTGCCACGAAGTATTGCCGAGCAGAATGATGTCGCCGCGCAAACTCTCCACGGCGAAATCCTCGTCGACTGTGCCGATGGTCACATGCTCGGGCTCCGCAATCACCGTGTAGAGGGCATTATCGGGAATTGCCCCGCCGCTGGTGATGGCCGCCAGCCGGCCTCCGCGACGCGCGCGCAGCCGGTGATTCACTCCGTCGCGGTGCAGATACGCGCTGTACCGGCCGCGACGTGATGCGATCCCGTCCGCAAGCATCGCGATGATTTCGTCAAATTCTTTTCGCGAGAGGTTGCGGTAGGGATATGCGCGGGTCACGAGG
>DASRQP010000228.1:0-11983 GCA_035696585.1 Candidatus Acidiferrales bacterium
CCGCGCATCAAGCCTCCCTTCCCCGCCGTGGCCGGACTGTATCAATGTCCGACGGTCGTGAACAATGTGGAAACGCTCAGCACTGTGCCGGTCATCATTCGCAAGGGTGGCGATTGGTATGCAAGCCTCGGCGTGCCCAAAAATGGCGGGACGCGGCTCTATTCGATTTCCGGCCACGTCAATCGCCCGGGAATTTACGAACTGCCACTAGGCTTCAATCTGAATCGCATGATCAATGAAGTCGCCGGCGGCGTCGCGAACGGCAAAAAACTGAAAGCTGTGCTGCCCGGCGGCACTTCCTGTCCGTTGCTCAGCGCTGACGAATGCGATGTGGCGATGGATTACGATTCGGTGGCGAAGATCGGCTCGATGCTCGGCTCTGGCGGATTAGTGGTGATGGATGAAGACACCTGCATGGTCGACGTGGCGCGCCGCATCGCACATTTCTACGCGCACGAATCCTGCGGCTGGTGCATTCCTTGCCGAGAAGGCACCGCGTGGCTGCGCAAATTGCTCGATCGCTTCCACGAAGGCGGCGGACGTCAGGAAGATATTCCGCTGATCGACGAAGTGTCGCAAAACATACTTGGGAATACTCTCTGCGCTCTGGGCGACGCGGCGGCGCTGCCGACAATGAGCATCGTGCGCAAATGGCGCAACGAATTCGAGGATCATCTACGCGGAAAATGTTTGCACAAGCCGGCCGAGGTGTTGGCTACGGTGCGCTAGGCTCGCTGGAAAAACTGGCAAGGAAATATCGCAAAGGAATTATGGCGGAAACGGAAACAAAACTGATCAGTTTCACGCTCAACGGCCAGAAGCTGCAAGTGCCCGCGGGCACGCTCGTTATTGAAGCGGCGAAGCAGGCGGGCATTGAAATCCCGTCCTTTTGCTACTACCCGGGACTCGCGCTTCAGGCTGCATGCCGCATGTGCCTGGTCGAAGTCGAGAAACAGCGCAAGATGGCAACCGCCTGCACGCTCGTCGCGGAGGACGGCATGGTCGTTCATGCCGATACGCCCGCCGTACACAAAGCGCGCAAGGACATGCTGGAATTCGTCCTCACAAATCATCCGCTCGACTGCCCCGTTTGCGACAAGGGCGGCGAGTGCGAATTGCAGGACATGACGTTCACCTACGGCATTGACCACAGCCGTTTCATCGAAGAGAAGCTGCACTATCCCGAGGAAAAATGGTCGCCCATCGTTTTCTACGACGCTCCGCGTTGCATTCTGTGCTTCCGGTGCGTGCGCGTTTGCGATGAAGGCATGGACGTCAAAGCTCTCGGCGTGGGGGCGCGCGGCGTCACTTCCGTAATCATTCCCAACGATTCCGGCCAGCTCGCATGCGAAGAGTGCGGCGCGTGCATCGACATCTGCCCCGTCGGCGCGCTTACCAGCGGCACGTATCGCTATCAAACGCGCCCGTGGGAAATGAAATATTTCGGCACGGCGTGCGCGCATTGCTCCAACGGCTGCAAGACCACGCTGTCGATTCGCAACAACGAGATTCTTCGCGCCAACAACCGCGACCATTCTGGAATCAACAACGAATTCCTTTGCGCCAAGGGTCGTTTTGGCTATGACTTCACCATCAACGCGGAGCGCATTCGCCAGCCGCTCGTGCGCAAAGGCGGCACGCTACAGCCCGCAAGCTGGGAAGACGCCATCGAGGAAATTGTACGGCGGCTGAAGCAGACGCACGACGCGCACGGCGCCGCGGCCATGGGCGTGATTGGCTCGAACCACACGACGAACGAGGAAAACTACCTTCTGAATCGTCTTGCGCGAGTGGCGCTCGGCACAAACAACATTGACCATCATCGCACCGCCGATTACGCGGGCCTCGCAACAGCGCTCGGTTCGAAAGCGAAAGACTCCATGGCGACCATGGCGCAAATCGACAGCGCGAGCGCCATCGTCCTGATTGGCAATGACGCGACGCAGCAAAATCCGCTCGTCGCCTGGCAGATTCGTTCCGCCGTTCGCCACCACGCTGCGCATTTGTACATCATCCACGCCGGCCCCCTGAAGCTCAGCCGCCAGGCCGCGCAATCCCTTGAGATCCCGGCCGGAGCGGAAGGGCGCGCCGTAAGCTGGCTCGCTACGGGCAGCGCCGATGTCGACGGCAAAATCACCGGCGAACTCGCTAAGCTGAAGGACTCCCTCGCCAAGGAAAAAGACGTCGTCATCCTGTTCGGCGCAAACGTCCGCGGCACTGCGCTGCGCGATTTGGTGAAATTCGGCGCGAGCCTTTCGGGTCAGACGCGTTACATGGCCCTCGGCGATTACTCCAATTCACGCGGCGCTGCCGATATGGGCATGTTCCCCGACCGACTGCCCGGCTACGCGCCTCTCTCCGACGCAAACGAGCGCGGTCGCTGGAGCAAGCTGTGGGGCAAGGAAATTCCCGCGAAGCCGGGAATGAACGCGCGTCAAATGATGCAGGCGGCGCTCGAAGGAAAGCTCAAAGCGCTGTACGTTGTGGGCGCGAATCCGCTGAAGACGTTTGGCGTGAAAGCCCCGGATAAAATCGCCGGCCTCGATCTGCTCGTCGTGCAGGACATGTTCATGACGGAAACCGCGCAGCGCGCTGACGTGATTTTGCCCGCTGCGTCCACTTATGAAAAAGACGGCACGCTCACGAACACAGCCGGCGAAGTCCAGATGGTGCGCCGCGCTGTGGACGCGCAAGGCCCGCGCAGCGATTTCGATTTGCTGCGCATTTTGATTCACCAGCTTGCGCAGCTCGGCCTGGGCACGGCGATGAAACATCGCACGCCTGAAGCAGTTCTCGAAGAGATTCGCCAGAACGTGCGTGGTTACGATGTTTCCGTCGCTGGTTTGCTCACCGGAGGTACAGAGCAGGCTGCTTCTGCTCCGGCTGCAGCGGACGGTTCTTACGATGTGGCAGCGGATTTGGTCTTCTCTTCGCAGGACGATTTGTTTACAAGCGGAACCCTGGGGCGTTACTGTTCGAAACTCAATTCAACCAAAGAGTCCAAGGAAAGACCGTGGAGTTCGTCGCCCACCACCCAGTCCTGGTGGTCTCGTTAATTAAAATCGCCATCGCGCTTTTTGTCGTGATGACGGCGCTCGCCTACCTCACATGGTTCGAGCGCAAGGTCGTCGCTCGCATTCAGTCGCGCTGGGGCCCGTATTGGGTCGGCCCGCACGGCCTGTTGCAGCCGCTCGCCGACGGCATCAAGTTCCTTTTCAAGGAAGACATCGTCCCGCCCGCCGCGGACAAGATCTCCTACGTCCTCGCGCCGTTTCTCGCGCTGGCGCTGGCGCTCACCACTCTGGCGCTGATTCCCATCGGCCCGGCAACAATCTCCATTCTCGGCCAGCCGACGCAACTCGTCATCTCGCACAGCAACGTCGCGCTGATCCTGCTCTTCGCCATAAGCTCCATCGGTATTTACGCCGTCGTTCTCGCTGGATGGTCATCGAACAGCAAGTATCCGTTAATGGGCGGCCTGCGCAGCTCCGCGCAAATGATCAGCTACGAAGTTTCGCTTACGCTTTCCGTCGTCGGCGTTTTGCTCATCGCCGGCTCATTCGATTTTTACGATATCGTCGGCGGCCAGTCCGGCCACTGGGCGCACGTCATTCCTAAGTGGCACATCTTCCCCCAAATTCTTGGGTTCATTTGCTATCTAACGGCGGCCATTGCCGAAACCAACCGCGTCCCTTTTGATTTGCCCGAAGCCGAAACGGAATTGGTAGCGGGCTTTCATACGGAGTATTCAAGCTTCAAGTTCGCCATGTTTTTCATGGCTGAATACGCGAACATGATCACCGTGTCGTGCCTGGCGACGCTGCTCTTCCTGGGCGGCTGGCTCTCCCCCTTGAAGGAATCGTGGCACTGGCCGCTTTATCTTCCCGCGGCGGGACTCATCATTGCCGGAATCGGCCTGATCGTTGGCGGGCTGCGCGGCGTGCAGTTGAGCGCGAAGCTCGTCTTCCCTGTCCTGGGAATCGTCTGCCTCGGCGTGGGCTCTCTCTGCATGCTGCCTGGAGTGATGCCGGTGATTCAGGGCCCGTTTTGGTTCACAGCCAAAGTTTTCTTTCTTTTATTCTTTTACGTTTGGGCGCGCGGCACGCTGCCTCGTTTCCGTTATGACCAGCTGATGTCCTTCGGCTGGAAATTCCTGCTGCCGTTGTCGCTGATAAACTTGGTCGTCACCAGCCTTGTCGTCGTGCTGAGGTTGCGCTGATGAATATCGCGATGACCGTGTTCATTGCCTGTGGCGTGATGGCGATTGTGGGCGCGCTCGCGCTGATTCTCGCGCGTGAGCCTGTGCACAGCGCTCTGGCGCTCGTGCTGGTGATGATTTCTCTCGCTATTCTCTATTTGCTGCTCGGAGCAGCCTTCATCGCGGCCATCCAGATTCTCGTCTACGCCGGCGCCATCATGGTGCTTTTCGTTTTCGTCATCATGCTGCTCAACGCCGGAGAAGAAGTGCGCACCAACGTCAGCCGCCTGGCGAAGTGGGTTGGCCTGCCTCTCGGAATATTTTTCCTCGCCGAGATGACCTATTCGCTTTTTCACGAATATGGCAACCGAGCAGCGGCAAGCGGCGCTGCGGCGCCCGACCCCCAGTTAACGCAGCAGCTCTCCATGAAACTGTTCACCGAGTTCGTGCTGCCCTTTGAGCTGACGTCGATTCTGATTCTCATCGCCGTTCTGGGCGCGCTCGTGCTCGCCAAGAGGGAGTCCTAGTCGATGATCCCAATATCCTATTACCTGATATTGAGCGCCGTGCTTTTCGGTTTGGGCGTCGTCGGATTTGTCTTCAAACGCAACATCATCACGATTTTCATGGCCATCGAGTTGATGCTCAACGCCGTCAATCTTGCATTCGTGGCTTTCAGCCGTGAATTCAATCAACTCGACGGCTTGATTTTCGTTTTCTTCGTGATTGTGGTCGCCGCGGCCGAGGCCGCCGTGGGCCTGGCAATTGTCATGGTCATCGCGCGCAACCGGAAATCGCTGAACGTCGAAGACGTGAATTTGATGAAGTTCTAGTTCCAGTTAAGACGAATGTTCATACTCAATCATCTCTGGATCATCCTGGCTCTGCCGCTCGCAGGGTCGATGCTGACGCTCCTCGCTGGCCGTCACTGGCCGCAGAAATACGTCAACCTGTCGAGCGTCGGCTTCGTCGTGCTTGCCTTTCTTTCGTATTGCGAACTGGCACGAGAATTTTTCAGCCTTACCGCTGCGCATATTCCGTTGCCACCCGCCGATTACTTTACTTGGATGACCGCTGGAAATTTCCGCGTTGATTTCGCGCTGCAAGTCGACCAGCTCACCATTGTCATGCTCGGCGTCGTCACGTTCGTCGGCATGCTCATTCATATCTATTCCGTTGGCTACATGGCGCATGAGGAGGGCTATTATCGCTTCTTCGCTGAGATGAACCTCTTCATGTTCTTCATGCTGACGCTGGTCATGGCATCGAATCTCGTCCTGCTCTTCGTTGGATGGGAAGGAGTGGGCCTGTGCAGCTACTTGCTCATCAGTTTCTTCTTTCAGAAAAAATCGGCTGCCGACGCGGGCAAGAAAGCATTCATCACCACGCGCATCGGCGACTTCGGCTTCACCATCGGCATTTTGATGGCTTTCTGGACCTTCGGCTCGATTGATTACAAAACGATGTTTGCCGCCGCCGCCAATATGCCTGTCGAAGGCATGCACCAATGGGGCGTGCTCACTTCGATTTGTCTGCTGCTGCTCGCCGGCGCGGTCGGAAAATCCGCGCAGCTTCCGCTGTACGTTTGGTTGCCGGACGCGATGGAAGGCCCCACGCCCGTCAGCGCGTTGATTCACGCGGCCACCATGGTCACTGCCGGCGTTTACATGGTCGCGCGCATGAACGTGCTTTTCAGCCACGCGCCTGCCGCGATGTTAGCCGTCGCCATCATTGGCGGCGCCACGGCGCTGTATGCCGCCACCATCGGCCTGGCGCAGAACGACATTAAAAAAGTCCTCGCCTACTCCACTATCTCGCAGCTTGGCTACATGTTCCTGGCCTGCGGAGTCGGAGCTTACGCCGCGGGAATTTTCCACCTGATGACTCACGCGTTTTTCAAAGCTCTTCTCTTCCTCGCGGCGGGCAGCGTGATTCACGCAATGGGCGGCCAGCAGGACATGCAGTACATGGGCGGCCTGCGCAAGAAAATTCCCTGGACCTTCGGCACGATGCTCGTCGCCACGCTGGCCATTTCCGGCGCGCCGCTTTTCGCGGGATTCTTCAGCAAGGACGAGATTCTTTTCGACGCTTACGCCGGCGCGAACGCCAACCCGATCCTTTACGGCGTGGGCCTGTTCGCCGCGCTCTTGACGGCGTGCTATATGTTCCGGCTGATTTTCCTGACATTCTACGGCAAGCCGCGTTACGACGAGCATCACGTCCACGTCCACGAATCGCCCAAGGTGATGCTTGTGCCGCTGGTGATTCTGGCGATTCTCTCCGTGATTGGCGGTTGGTTCGTCCTGCCCACCTATTGGGGCGGCAAAGACTATTTCAAGGGCTTCCTCGATCCTGTTTTCAGCGGGTCGACTGAGCTCGCCGCCAAACTGCATCCGTCCTGGACCGAGCCGCCGCATTCGCTCGAACTCACCATGGCTGCAATTGCAGTCGGCGTCGCTTTCGTCGGCTTCCTGATCGCCTGGTATTTGTACATTCGCAAGCCCGCGCTTCCCAAGAAACTCGCGAATGCTTCCGGACCGGTTTACACGCTCCTGCTGAACAAATACTACGTCGACGAACTCTACGGCGCCGTCATCATCCGCCCGCTCATCTGGATTTCGCGCAATGTTCTCTGGAAGGTAATCGACGTCGGTCTAATCGACGGCACCGTGAACGGCGTCGCGTTCCTCTCGCGCGAAAGCGGCAATGGCTTGCGTCGCATGCAAAGCGGCAATACGCGCAGCTACGCCGCCTGGGTGATCGTGGGAGCTGTCGCAGTCACTGTATTTTTCGTCTGGATGGTGCGCTAACGTGGCCGGCCACAACTATCTGCTGACGGTACTCACGTTTTTCCCGCTCGCGGGGGCTTTCACCCTGCTCCTGCTGAGCGGCGATGACCATGTTTGGATACGCCGCTTCACTCTCTTCGCATCGGTCATCGAATTCATCATGTCGCTGTTCCTGTTGCGCGGCTTCAGTCTTGCCGACGGCGGCTATCAGTTTGAGGAATTTTACGACTGGATTCCCAGCCTTCACATTCATTACCACATGGGCGTGGACGGCATCAGCCTGTTCCTCATTCTCCTCACTACATTCCTCACGCCGCTCGCTATTCTCTGCTCGTGGAACAGCATTCACGAGCACGTGAAGGAATTTTTCGCCATGCTCCTCGTTCTCGAAATGGGCATGGTTGGCGTTTTCTGCGCGCTGGACCTTTTCCTCTTCTTCGTTTTCTGGGAAGTGATGCTCATACCGATGTACTTCCTCATTGGCGTTTGGGGCCATGGACGCAAGGTTTACGCGGCGCTGAAATTCATTTTGTACACTATGTTCGGCTCCATCCTGATGCTCGTCGGGATTTTGTGGCTTTTCCACCTCAGCGGAGTGGCTGGGAATCCGACTTTTGATTTACCGGCGATTGTGAGCATGCTTCACAATGGGCAGATCTCTCTGCCGTGGCATTCCGAACTCCTTCTCTTCCTTGCGTTCATTCTGGCCTTCGCGATCAAAGTGCCTGTCTTCCCGCTTCACACGTGGCTGCCAGACGCGCACACGGAAGCGCCAACGGCCGGCTCCGTCATCCTCGCGGGCGTCCTGCTGAAAATGGGAACGTACGGTATGTTGCGCTTTTGCTTGCCGCTATTCCCGGAGGCGTCGCATCGCGCCGCGCCCGTCATCGCCACGCTGGCGATCATTGGCATCATTTACGCCGCGCTCGTCGCCATGGTTCAAACCAATTTGAAGCGCCTTGTTGCCTACACTTCCGTCAGCCACTTGGGATTCGTCGTCCTCGGCATCTTCGTCTTCAATCCCACGGCCATGGAAGGCGCGATTTACCAGATGTTGAATCACGGCGTTTCCACCGGCATGTTGTTCCTCGTCTGTGGAATGATTTACGACCGCCGCCATACCTACGAGTTCAGCGAATTGGGCGGCCTTGCCAAGCCTATGCCCGTTCTGTGCGCGTTCTTCTTGTTTGCGTGCCTCTCATCGCTCGCGCTTCCGATGCTCAACGGCTTCATCGGCGAGTTCATGATTCTTATCGGCACATTCGAACATCACGCGGCTTGGGCGATATGGGCCGCGACGGGCGCAATTCTCTCCGCTGTTTATTTGCTCTGGGCTTACCAGCGCACGGCGCTCGAAAAGGTCACTGTGGCGAAAAACGAAAATCTGCCCGACGCTTCGCCCCGCGAGCGCTTGATTTTGATCACTGCTTCCATCGTCATCGTCTTCATGGGCGTGGCTTCGCCGCTCTTCACCCATCGCATGGACGCCACCACCAACGCCCTGCTTCAGCAGGTTGGTGACCGCACCGGCTACGCCGCGCGGCATGTGGCGCCGCAAGCCGCGCAGCCAACGCAACATGAACTCGCGCTGCACAGCGTCAAATTCGAAAGGCGGGCTCAGCCGTAATGTTTCCTCCGCTCCAGGACCTCTACCGCATCGCGCCTGAACTGGTTCTATGCGCTTTCGGCATGCTCATCATGCTCATCGACCCGTTCGTCGCTGCAGGCAAAAAGCGCTCGATGGGCTGGCTCGCTTTCATAGGCACTCTGGGCGCGCTCGCGTCGCTGCGCTGGGCCGCGCTGAATCAAGGCTCCGCGTACTCTGGCCTGTTCCGCGTGGACATGTTCAGCCTTTTCGTCCACGCCATCGTTATCGGAGTCGCCGCGCTCGCTATCCTCGGCTCATTCGATTATCTCGACCGCGAAAACATCCAACGCGGCGAATATTATGCGCTGATTCTCTTCGCCACCGCGGGCATGGGAATCCTCGCGGGCGCGAACGAGCTCCTCACGGCGTTCATCGGTCTCGAAATGAGCTCCATCTCCACCTACATTCTCGTCGGCTTCCGCCGCACGGTGCTCAAATCGAACGAATCGTCGCTCAAATATTTTCTTCTCGGCTCTTTCGCCACCGCGTTTTTTCTCTATGGCATCGCGCTGACGTATGGCGCCACGCGCAGCACGCGGTTCGACGTGGTCAACCGAGCCATCGCCGCGCACGGCACCGGACCGCTGCTGATCCTCGGACTCGGCCTGATCTTCGTCGGCCTCGGCTTCAAAGTGGTCGCCGCGCCGTTCCAGATTTACACGCCGGACGTCTACGAAGGCGCGCCAACGCCCGTCACTGCGATTCTCGCCTGCGGACCAAAAGCCGCCGCCTTCGCCGTGATGCTGCGTATCTTCTATTCGGCGTTCGGCAATGCCTCGCACATTTGGTTCTGGGCAATTTGGGTTTCCGCCATTCTCACTATGTGCATCGGCAATTTCGCCGCGCTTGTGCAGACCAACGTCAAGCGCCTTCTCGCCTACTCCTCGATTGCCCATGCGGGCTACATTCTGGTCGCGTTCGCGGCGGCCAGCGAAATCGGCGTCGCCGCTGTGCTTTTCTATCTGGCCGCCTACGCGGCCATGACGCTCGGCGCGTTCCTCATCGTCGCTCACGTGGGCGGCACGAACGAGCAGCGCCTGAACATTGAGGACTACGCGGGTCTCGCCACGAAACATCCCTGGATCGCGGCCTGCTTCGCGCTCTTCCTGTTTTCTCTGCTGGGATTGCCTGCCACGGGCGGATTCCTCGGCAAGCTTTACGCATTCCAAGCGGCGCTCGATCAGCGCATCGTGTGGCTCGTCGTGATCGCGGCCATCAACAGCGTCCTTGGCGCTTACTATTACCTGAAAGTCGTCGTGGCCATGTACTTCCACGAGCCAAATAAAGAGTGGGCGCCCACGCCCATGCACGCGCCGATGTTTGTCGTCCTGTTCATCACTGCTGCGGCCACCCTTTACTTCGGCGTCCTGCCCAACCGCATCATGGAACTTGCTATCGCGTCCGCGCGTTCGCTGCGCTAAACGCCACGCCGACTCGCAGTCGTCTCCGTCGGTAAATATACGCACACATATAGAAGCAAAAAGCCCAAAGGCTCGCACCGCGCGAACCTCCGGGCCAAAAAAACATCGCCGCAAACGTCAGGATTTGAACACTTCGATCAAGACCACGGCGAACATATAGAGCGTGAGTGATTCGATGAACACAAGGCCGAGAATAAAAGCAATTCGAAGAGGACCACCCGCACCTGGATTGCGAGCAATTCCCTCGCAAGCTGAAGCCGTGGCTTTTCCTTGACCTACGCCGCATCCCGCAGCGGCGATTCCAAGGCCAATTGCTGCCGCGAAAGCAATCCAGTTAGTGGCCGGTGCGACCCCTCCTGGACTCGTCTGCGCTAACGCAGCCGGTGCAAAAACGCAAAAAACGGATATCGCTGAGAACAACCAGACTATTTTCTTCACTGTACTCTCCTTCTCTATGAATTGGCCGTCAGGAGGTGGTTCCCGGACACCGAGCAGCCGGGCTCACACTGCCAGCGCATAATGCCGAATTAATGCTCCTCCGCAACTGCGAACGCAAGGTAGACGATGGGAAGAATCGTGAAAATGAAGGCCTGCAAAATGGATTCAAACGCGTGAAGCACGATAAAAAGCAGCGGAATGCCCACGGGCAAAAACCCTAAGCCGTACCCCAACACATTGTGTTTCCCCACAAACACAACCAAGGTGATCGTGATTCCAAGAAACAACAAATAAAGCAACTCACCTACGAGCATGTTGGCCCAAAGCCGGACGGTGAGCGATAGTAAACGTCCCAGGTGGCTCACCGTTTCGACCAAAACCATACCCGGTGAAATGGCCTTTACAGGACCCAAGAATGTCTTGCCGTATCCGATCACGCCGTGGTGCATCAATCCCTGCCAATGATAATACAGAAAAACGACAATGGCACACGCCAATGGCACTGTCTTTTCCGCGGTTGGCGACATAAAACCGGGCACGAGACTGGCAAAATTGCTTAGAAGCACAAACATCGCAATGCTTCCGATGATCGCGAGGTGCCTCGCAGAGCCGTGCCCAATGATGTCATCGAGCAAGTCTTTTACACCCACGCCCATTGGATTCGTCAAGAAAAATTCCATGCACTGCTGTGTCGTGCCCGGACGTTCGACCGACATTCGCGCACGCAGCCACAAAAAGAAAAGAATCGCGAAGAGGAAAACCACCAGTTCCATTGCGAAGAAATTCGGAATGGGATATTGCAAATTCGCGGGCCGCAGATGCAACACGGCAAAAAGGCCCAGCACTGGCTTCGCAAACAGCCAGTTAACGAGCTTCGTTACCGCTAGGACCTGCTCTTCGCCCATGAATCTCCTGCGAGATGTTCGGCTGCTTGAGTTTTAATGCATCGAAATCAGGATGCGTTCCATCGGTGCTGGCCATGCTTCACTTCGTATGCCAGTTCCAGCAGGATTGCCGGAATCACGGCCACCAGGCCGCACAGAAACGCAATTGCGGGCAACCGCAACCAAATGAGAATAACATACGCGATTACCAGCAGCAATACGAGCCGCCCGAAGAATTTCGCATGCACACTACGAGGCACATGTACGTGCTCCACGCCCGCCTGCGCAATTCCAAAACGCATCAGCGCTGTTGCGCCTTGTCGCAGCCAGCGGAAGTTCAACCAGCAAAGCGCCGTGCCTATGGCACAAGCTTCCGCCGCGCGCAGTCCCCAGCCAGTTGCCGAGCCGAGCGTCATCGCTGCTCCCAGGACCGCCACAAAGCGTTCAATCCGGCGCTCTATCGCGGCAAACTCTGCATCATTCGTCATTCTTTTTGTCCTCTGCGCTCGCGAATCGCAAGACCTCGCGCAGCCCGATGCCAAACCCTACAAATCCCAAGATAATCATTAACGCGAATTTCGTATGAAGCCATCGATCTAAAAGAT
>DASRQP010000229.1:0-6388 GCA_035696585.1 Candidatus Acidiferrales bacterium
ATACAGTGAATCCCGTAGTGTGATTCTCTGACAATCCGTCATCGTTCGACGCGACATTCGCACGCGAATGATTGCATTTATTCTCCGAGAGCAAAATCTATTTGCGATTTTCGCCGCATGGCTTTTGATGTTCACTGAAAAAGTGATCGTCCGTTGGATGAATGCCGCGCCTCCGAGACGTTTGTTTTGCTTTTCCGGGCGTGTGATGTGAGATAATCCGCCGCATATGGAACCGCACAGAATGGGCGTTATTTATTACGACCACGGATTGCTCGCGTGGATCATCATCGGACTGATCGCTGGGTGGCTGACGGGCACGGTGACGCGCGGGCGCGGCTTTGGGTGTTTCGCCGACACGATTCTGGGAATGGTGGGCGCGCTGATTGGTGGATGGATTTTTTCCAAGCTCGGAATCACGGCGTTTGGATTTTTTGGGAGCCTGGCGGCCGCGTTCGTTGGCGCCGTGGTGCTTGTGGCGATCGCGCGCCTCTTTGCGGGCAGCAGAAACTGAATGAACGCGGGAATCCCGCACGGCGAGGAAGCCCTAGCCGGGCCCTACAGAAACAAAGCCAGCGCTGCTAAATTTCGAAAACCGCAGAACGATGCCGCGCGTCTAACTTCCTAGAGGATTGCACCGTTGGCATCACCGAACGATTCCGCGTACAGCACATCATTGGCGGATCTGGCGCGCATCACGCTCCGCGTGCTGGGGCGCAATAAAATGCGCACCGGCTTGACGATGCTGGGCATCACGATCGGCATCGGCGCAGTGATTTGCACGGTGGCGATTGGCGAAGGCGGCTCGCAGCAGATTCGCGACCAGATTTCGTCGCTCGGCGACAACATGGTGTGGGTCGAAGCCGGCGGACGCACTGTCAACGGTGCGCACACAGGAAACGACAACACGAAATCGCTCATTGATGGCGATTCGGACGCGATCGCCGAGGCGACTCCGCTGATAAAAACATGCTCGCCCAACGTCGACGGGCACGTGCAGGTCGTTTACGGGCATCAGAATTGGTCGACGCAATACAACGGAGTCGCACCGAGTTTCTTGACGATCCGTAATTGGCAGGTGGTGGAAGGCACGCCGTTCACCGAACAGGATGTAGTGTCGCGCGCGCAGGTGACGGTGCTCGGGAAAACGGTGGCGGATCAACTCTTCAGCGGTGGCGATCCCCTGGGTAAGACCATTCGCGTCGGGGGACTTCCCTTCCAGGTCATTGGAGTTCTTGCGAGCAAAGGAGCGTCGGGTTTTGGACGCGATCAAGACGATACGATGATGATGCCGTACACGACGGCGCAGCACAAAGTGTCGGGGCAGGACTGGCTCGACGATATTTTCTGCTCGGCTGTTTCGCCAGAGGCGATCGACCCGGCGCAGGAGCAGATTACCCGGTTGATGCGGCAGCGGCATCACCTGCGTCCCAAGGAGCCGGATGATTTCAACATTCGAACCCCGACGCAATTTTTGGAAGCGCAGGAGCAAGCGAGCCACACATTCACGCTGATGCTGGCGAGCATCGCTTCCGTAGCGTTGCTGGTGGGCGGAATTGGTATCATGAACATCATGCTCGTCTCGGTGACGGAGCGGACGCGCGAGATTGGCGTGCGCATGGCCGTGGGCGCGACGGAGCGCGACATTCAAATGCAGTTCCTGATCGAAGCGATTATCGTCAGTTTGCTGGGAGGCGTATTGGGCGTTTTCTTCGGCATTTTTGCGTCGCGCGTGCTGGCGTCGACGCTGCACTGGACGATGCAGATTCCGATGCTGGCCATTGTGGTGGCGGCGGCGTTCGCGCTCTTTATGGGACTTTTTTTTGGTTATTATCCGGCGCAGAAAGCGTCGCAGCTCGATCCAATCGAGG
The DNA here is from genome assembly GCA_035696585.1 of Candidatus Acidiferrales bacterium. Taxonomy (GTDB): domain Bacteria; phylum Acidobacteriota; class Terriglobia; order Acidiferrales; family UBA7541; genus DAHUXN01. Next base: position 1,869 of record DASRQP010000229.1, read on the forward strand.
CCTTACGATTCGAATGAACTTCATCCACCCCGGGAGATTTTGCCGTTGAGCTCACCGAAACACTCCACGCCAAGTGCGAACCATAGCACCAGGCTCACCGATTTGATGCGCATCACTGTGCGCGTGCTGGCACGCAATAAGATGCGCAGCGCACTGACCATGCTGGGCATCACCATCGGCATCGGCGCGGTGATTTGCACGGTGGCGATTGGCGAAGGCGGTTCGCAACAGATTCGAGACCAGATTTCCGCGCTGGGCGACAATATGGTGTGGGTGGAAGCGGGCGGGCGCAACGTGAACGGTGTGCGCACCGGCAACGACGATACGAATTCGCTCAGCAATGCGGACGCGCGGGCGATGACGGCGGAAATTCCGCTGCTGAAGGCTTGTTCGCCGAACTCCGACGGGCACATTCAAGTGATTAACGGCCACAAAAATTGGTGGACGCATTTTCGCGGAACAGCGCCTGATTTTCTCGAGATTCGCAACTGGCCCATCGAGTCCGGGACCAACTTTACCGACAATGATGTGGCGACGCAGGCGCAAGTCACGGTGCTGGGCAGGACGATCGTCGAGCAGCTTTTCCGGCCAGACGAAGATCCGGTGGGAAAGTCCATTCGCATCGGCGGCCTGCCTTTCAAGGTCATCGGAGTGCTGGCGGCGAAAGGCATGACGCCCTTCGGTGGGGATCAAGACGATACGCTGGGAATGCCGTACACGACGGCGCAGCGGAAACTTACCGGGCAAAACTGGCTGGACGATATCTTCTGTTCGGCCGTGAGTCCGGAAGCAATAGCCCCCGCGCAGGATCTGGCCACGCGCCTTTTACGCCAACGGCACCACCTGCGGCCCAATGAGGGAGATGATTTCAATATTCGCACTCCAACGCAATTTCTGGAAGCGCAGGAGCAGGCGAGCCACACGTTTACGCTGATGCTCGCGAGCATTGCGTCCGTAGCGCTGCTTGTCGGCGGGATCGGAATCATGAATATCATGCTTGTCTCGGTGACGGAGCGGACGCGCGAAATCGGCGTGCGCATGGCCGTGGGCGCGACGGAGCGCGACATTCAAATGCAATTCTTGATCGAAGCCATGATCGTCAGCTTGCTTGGCGGCATATTCGGTGTGGTCTTTGGGGTGTTCGCTTCGCACTTGCTGGCGACGACTCTGGAATGGACCATGCAGATTCCGCCCATCGCGATCATTGTGGCCGCGGCGTTCGCTCTGTTTGTGGGACTTTTCTTCGGCTATTATCCGGCGCAGAAGGCCTCGCAACTCGACCCGATCGAAGCGCTGCGCTTCGAATAGGTACAGTTCATCTCACGTGTTTCCTCTCATAAGCCGGCAACCCGCTGCTGTGGTACGATGGCCGTTCACGAAAAGGAGCTTGAAAACCGCACTTGAGTAAAACTTCCCTGTGGATGATCCCGCTTGGCGGGCTGGGCGAATTTGGAATGAATATGATGGCCCTCCGCTACGGCGAGGATATTCTCGCCATCGACGCGGGCCTGATGTTCCCCGAAACGGAATTGCTGGGCGTCGACGTTGTAATTCCCGACATTTCTTACCTGAAACAGAATCGCGCCGGATTGCGCGCGCTGATTTTGACGCATGCGCACGAAGATCACATCGGCGCGGTGCCGTATCTGCTGCCTGAACTCAAGTGCCCAATTTACGGGACGCGCTTCACGCTGGCCCTGGTACGCAAAAAACTGGAAGAGCACGGACTGCTCGAATCCGCGGACTTGCACGAAATTGCGCCGGGGATGACGGTGTCGCTCGGGCCATTTCAGGTGGAATTCGTCCACGTGACGCACAGCACCATCGAATGTGTGGCGCTGGCGATTCGCACGCCGCTCGGGATTGTGCTGCACACGGGCGATTTCAAGATCGATCCCACACCAGTCGACAACATTCCTTTCGATTTGCATCGCTTCGCGCGTTACGGCCAGGAGGGCGTGCTGGCGCTGTTCGCCGATTCGACGAACGCTGAGCGGCCGGGTTACACGCCTTCGGAGCGCGCCGTGCGTCCGCGCCTGGAAGAGTTGTTTCGCGCGGCCCCGCAACGCGTCATCCTTTCGTGCTTCTCGAGCTCTGTGCATCGCATCCAGCAAGTGATCGACGTCGCCACAGAACAAGGGCGCAAAGTCGGCTTTATCGGGCGCAGCATGGTTGATAACGTCGAAATCGCGCACTCGATGAAAAAACTGAGCATTCCCGACGGCTCAGTGGTGCGCCCGCAGGACATCAAATCGTTCGACCCGAAAAAAATCGTGATCCTGGCTTCCGGCAGCCAGGCGGAGCCGATGTCGGCGCTGTCCCGCATCGCCGTCGACAATCATCGCCTGATGGCCATCGAGGAGAACGACACGGTCATCGTGTCGGCGCGCATCATTCCCGGAAACGAAAAAGCGATTTCGCGGATGATCGATCATCTTTTCCGGCGGCGTGTTCTCGTTTATTACGAGAGCGGGCGCTCGGCGCCGATACACGTTTCCGGCCACGGCAGCCAGGAAGAAATGAAGCTGCTGCTGAATCTGGTGCGGCCGAAATATTTCGTTCCGATTCACGGCGAGTATCGGCAATTGTTTCAACACGCGGCGCTGGCGCACCAGGTCGGCTCCGTATCCGGCCAAATCCTGCTGGTCGAATCGGGACAGCCAATTGAGTTCACCGCGGATGGCGGCGCGTTCCGTCGCGAGCCGGTGACTGTGGGGCGCGTGTGCGTCGATTCTGGCTCGCTCGAAGAGCTCGAAGAGTTTGTAATTCGCGACCGGCGCCATTTGGCGGAAGACGGTATCGTGGTGCCAATCATCGCCATCAACAAGCACAGCGGACGAATGGAAACGCCTCCGGAGATTGTGAGCCGCGGGTTTTTGCCTTCCGACGATGGTCAGGAACTGATGGCGCAGGCGCGCGAAGTGATCGTAAAGACCGTCGAGCAATCGAATTCCGAGGAAAAGACGGACTGGAGCGTCATTAAAGAAAAAATCCGCACGGACTTGAAACGCTTCCTCAACAAGAAAACCTCGAAGCGGCCCATGATTTTGCCAGTGATCCTCGAAGTCTGAAACCCCGCATTTGTCGCTAAGCACATGATGCGAATGCTTACGGTGTATCGGCGTTCGTGGGTATTATTGTGAACCGTGAGATTTTCGATTCGAGAATTTCGTGCGGCGGACTTCGATGCGATTTACGCCATCGATCAGGCTTGCTACTTGGCGGACATTGCGTATTCTCGCGACGAACTGCGCTGGTATCTGAGCTTGCCGGGCGCGGAATGCCTGGTCGCCGAAATTCGCGGCAGCCTAACGGGCAGAAGCAAGAGCAGCGCGAAGGCTTCGCCCAAGAAGATCGCCGGATTCATCGTCACCGCGCGGCAGAACGTCCACGCGCACATCGTAACGATTGACGTGCTCGAATTGCACCGTCGCGCGGGCCTGGGCGCTTCCCTTCTCCGCCGGGCGGAGGCGAGTTTGCAAAAACGCGGCGCACGCGAGGTGTGGCTGGAAACGGCAACCAACAACGAAGCCGCGATTGCCTTCTGGAACAAGCACGGCTATCGTACACGCGGCCGGATTCGCAACTATTATCCTGGCGGGCTCGACGCGTTCTCGATGTCGAAGCCGCTCGCCGGGGCCGATGCCCAGGAGAACTGAGCCCAGATGCACCTCTACCAGGCGATTATTCTCGCGATCATTCAGGGCATCACGGAATTTCTGCCCGTCAGCTCGACCGCGCATTTGATTTTGTTCCCGTGGCTGGCGGGATGGCCGGATCCCGGACTGGCGTTCGACGTGGCTCTGCACACCGGCACGTTGATCGCGGTGGTTCTCTACTTTCTGCGTGACTGGCTTCAATTGCTCGCAGCGGGAATCGGGCTGCATTATCCGCGGCATGCGAGTTATGAATACGTGGAGCATCAGCGGAAAATGTTCTGGTACATCGTCGCGGCCACCATTCCGGGCGCCGTTGTGGGATTTCTGTTTCAGCACAAGATTGAAGACCGCCAGGGAGAGAGCTGGTACATTCTGGCAATCGCCGCGGCGCTGATCGTGGTGGGCCTACTGATGTGGTATGGCGAATACGCAGGGCGGCTGGACCGTCCCATGGAGCGGGTAAGTTTCGTGGACGCGATGGCCATCGGCATCGCGCAGGCATTCGCATTATTTCCGGGCGTGTCGCGCTCTGGAGCGACAATCACCGCCGGGCTTTTCCGCGGGCTGACGCGCGAGGCGGCAGCGCGTTTCTCGTTTTTGCTCTCGACGCCGATCATCGCGGGCGCGGCCGTGGTCGAACTGCCAAAGCTGATGAAAATGCACCACGCGGGAATATTGCCAATCCCTCTCTCAATGATTGCCATCAGCATTGCAGTATCAGCGGTGGTGGGCATGATCGCGATCGCGTTTTTCCTGCGTTATCTGCAAGTACGCACGCTAAAAATATTCATTTACTACCGCATTCTGCTCGGTATAGTGATTCTGTTACTATTCTTCCACATGGGTCACGCGCGCTAGCGC
>DASRQP010000230.1:0-4686 GCA_035696585.1 Candidatus Acidiferrales bacterium
TTTACCGATCCGTCAGAATTCTGTTCGTGCGGTGTGGCGTAGTCAGGTGATTTCTGCGCGGCGGTCGAGCTGGTGTCCGATTCGGTCATTCCCAACGGCACGAAAATTCGAGATTGGACGAAATCATCCCACGTGCTGTGAGTCACCTGGCCTACAGCGTAGCCAGCGGCGACATACATCAGATTCTGATATTGAAATTTTGCGCGGAAGCCGGCATTGGGTTCGACGTACGCGAGCCTGCGAATCAATTCTTCGCGCGTAGCCTGCGGATAGACGTACCACAGCAGATCTGTTCCGGGCACGCCAGTACGATGGGTCAGGAGATCGCGAATGGTGACGTTTTCATCAGCCAGCGGATCGCGCAGATGGAAAAATGGAATGTACGCGTCCATTCTTCCATCCCACTGCATCTTTCCTTCGTCAACCAGCATGGCGATGGCGGCCGATGTGAACGCTTTGGTGCAAGAGCCGATATCGAATAGCGTGTCGGGCGTGACTGGCTGCTTGGTGTGGATGTCACGGACGCCGAAGCCCTTCATGTAAACAACGGAGCCATCGCGCACAATCGCAACCGACGCACCTGGCACCTGCCAATCTTTCATCGAGGAGTTGATGTATTGATCGAGCGAAGACCAGCCAGCACTGTCCTGCGCCCTCACGGCGGTCGCGGCTGCAAGCAGGACGAAACCCAACAGAAGTGTCTGCCAAACACGGAACAGCTTGTTCATACGAGCTCCTAGCGCGTGCAATTTCCCGGACTGATTCCACTCAGGTGGCGCAGCGATATCCGGCGACTCGGGCGCAGCCGATTCATACTTGCGCTTTCGACGAAGAGAGAGCTATTTCTTCGCGACGCGAGGTAAGGGACGCCAGCCGTTTAGCGTCAACCTGAAAACCAATTCCCGGCCCTGGCGGTGCCTGAATCGTTCCCTGGCGACTCACGGTGACGGGCGGATCGACGATGTCTTCTTCCCAGTAACGGCTGGAGGCCGAGACATCGCCCGGCAGCGTGAACCCAGGAAGCGTCGAGAGAGCGATGTTATGTGCGCGGCCGATGCCGGTCTCGAGCATGCCACCACACCAGACGGGAATGCCGGCTTGCCGAGCCACGTTGTGAATTTTCTTTGCTTCGGAAAAGCCGCCAACGCGGCCGAGCTTAATATTGATGATCCCGCACGCGCCCAATTCGAGAGCCTGCCGCGCATCCGCTTCCTTGGTGATGGATTCGTCAAGGCAAAGTCGCGTTTTCAATTGTTTTTGCAGCTTCGCGTGGTCCACCAGATCGCCGGGGGCAAGGGGCTGTTCGATCATCAAAAGGTTATAGCGATCGAGCTCCTTCATCACCAGCACATCGCGCTCAAGCGAATAGGCCGCGTTTGCATCGACCGAAAGCAAAATCTCGGGATATTTTGAGCGCACCGCTGCCGCCAACTTCACATCCTGGCCCGGCTTGATTTTGATTTTGATCCGCTGATAGCCGCTCGCGAGTTCAGCGCTTACTTTCCCGATCAGCGCGTCGATGCTTGGCTGAATGCCAATCGAGACTCCGCACGCGATTTCGCTTCTTTCTCCTCCGATGTGTTTCCAGAGAGGCTTTCCTTCAAGCCGGGCTTCCAAATCCCAAATCGCCGCTTCGACGGCGCCCTTAGCCATTTGATTGCCGCGGATTCTCTCGAAGCACCTGTTCACATCGGCGGCACGCTCCACCGGCGAGGAAACGAGCAGCGAAACGACTTGTTTGGTGATGATAATCCAGGCTGTATCGATCGTCTCGGCGCTGAAATACGGGTCTTCCATGGCGACGCATTCGCCGTAGCCCTCAGCGCCGTGGCCGTTGGTAACCTTCACAATCAGAACTCGGCGAGCCGTGATGCGGCCGAAGCTGGTTTCAAATGGATGCTTCAGCGGCAAGCGCAATTCCCGAAGTTCCAAACACTCCAATTGAAGTTGCGACACGGCAACCTTTCTTCCAGTTCTTGCAGTGGCGGTATCGCTTCACGGTGCTACGGCCAAGCGGTGCCGCGCCGCGTCCGACGGGTCTGTAACAGTCCGGAGTTACATCCGCGGTAGATCACAGTTACGTGCCGCCTAAAAATTAAGTTTCAACGCGAGCTGAATGATTCGTGGCGCGACGCTCGTTGCTTGAATGACGCCAAAAGTAGGGTCGTTAAAAGCTGAATCGGGACTTGCGAACTGCGTGTGGTTAAACAGGTTATAGAACTCCGCACGGAACTCCAAGTTCCGGGTCTCGCTTGACCCCAGGGGGGTCCGTTTGACCAGAGCGAAATCGAAATTCACCTGGTCGGGACCTCCGACAATACCCGGGCCCGCGTTGCCGAAAGTTGTGGCAATTCCGTCATCCCCGATTACAGGAGGAGTGGTGAAACACGTCGCGTTGAAATAGTTGCTCAGCTTGCTCTGCACCGAGCCGCGGGTGACCAGTTGGCCGGCTGTGCAACCGGAGGCGAGCTGCGCCGGATCGGTATTCAATGCGCCGGTGCCGATGCCGAAGACGTTATTCGGGTCCGCGAATGTGAGATTGAGCCGCCGCCCGGATTGGATCGTGGTTACGCCCGAGACAGCCCACCCAGCCAGCAGTCGGCCGCCGGCAGAAAGATGGTTCTTCGGTCCAGGCAGGTCGTAAAGATAGCTGAGGACAAAACGCTGCGGCCGGATGAAACCATCCGGGCCGTAGCGCGCGTGCGCGTCGTTCTGGTTACCGGTGAGATTCGCTCCCTGCTGAGTGCCGGTGCTCGAGTTGGTGGCATCGGTCAGGGACCTCGCCCACGTATAAGCGGCGAGGAACTGCAACCCATGGCTGAACCGTTTGGTCAAACTGACATCCAGGGCGTTGTACCAGGACGCACCAGAGGTCTCAATCTGAAATGCCCCCGGGGCGGAAAATCCCTCGAAGGGCACGCGCTGCTGGATATTGGCAACGGTGTTCGTTGTCACGCCGCGGATCGGATCAGTCGGAGAAGCAAGCGCCGCTTGGTTGAATGCACGCTCTACCTCGAGCTTCGTCCCGCGTGTACCGTTGTAACCAACTTCCAATGCGAGATCCTTTGCCAATTGGACCTGCAGGCTCTGGCTGTACTCTTGGATAATGGACGGCTGGAACGCCGGCGAGAACCCTTGCGGAGTTTGCGCGGTCGTCGGCGAATAGGCGAGAGGCGCAAAATTCGGGAAGGTTGGCACAGGGGCGAAAGGATTAGCGAAAGTAGAACCAAGAGGAGCAGCTGGCACGACTACCCGGAAATCGGAGAACGGAGGAACGGCAATCAGTTGCAGGAAGAGCTGCCCCGTAGACCGCTCGAAGTACATCCCGTAACCGCCGCGCAATACAAGCCGATTCGTGCCCGGCAATTGCCACGCATACCCTACTCGTGGCGCAAACTTGTTTTGGCCATCTCCGTTGATAGCCGCCGAGTTCGGAGCGCGCGTAACTCCTGGAGGAAGGGTTCCCTGAAAATTAGAGCCAACTACAATGCCCTGCAAAGTGCCGCCTTTAGGAGGATTCGGATTTACGAGACTCAGATTTACGTTAGATGATCGGCCAAGAGAGTCGCCGATTACTCCCTGTCGCTCGTAGCGCAATCCCAGATTCACCGTAAGACGCGAGAAAACCTGAATATTATCTTGCGCGTATGCGTCGGCGTTTGTCGCTCTCCAGGCGCGATCCACAAGGCCCTGAAGATCGGCAACCAATAATGGGTTCCCGGTCAAGAAATCCGGCACGTTGAAAAAATCGATCAATCCCGCGAATGAGAAATTTTCGAAATTGATTTCTTGCCGCGAGAGACCGCCGCCGAAACGGAATGAGTGGCGACCGTGAAGGTAGGCGAGAGAATCCGAGAAGTTGTAGCTGTTTTGAGTGAAAAGAAACCCATCATTTCCGTTCCCGCCGACGTTGAAGCTTCCTAGAATGCCTATTTCCGGCCTGATGTTGTCATTCGGGGGCGCAGCGACTCCCAAGGCGTTCAGAGTTAGGGGAGCCGCGCCAGTTTGGCCGGGGATGTTAACAGTTGCCTGGGTCTGACTGCTGTCCAATACTTGCCGGTTATATCCGAGCACGAACTGGTTCACCAAGTTGGGGGCAAATACGTGGTTATTGGAAATACTAGCGTTGCGAAATTGGTTTGCGGTGGAAAACGGGAAACCCGGCACATTACCACCGCCCGTGCCGGCACTTGGCCGGAAGTTTAATGCTTCATTGTTGTTGGCCCAGAAGAACCGCTCAGACCATGTGCTTTTGTCCGATTGAATGTAATCCGCATTGGCGAGGAACTGGTTTTCCGTGAACGGACAGGCCACGCTCACGCTCGAAGTTCCATTCGCATTTTGCGGCGCAGGGATCAAGAATCCGCCGCCGGGGAGTGTGGCGTTGAGCAATGCCAGCGCCTGCGGGCTGATGTTCGAGCCATCGGGAGCGACCGGGGGTCCAAGCACGCCAGGTTGATTGGCAAAAGCCGCTCCGAGCGACGCCGCTGAGCGGTTTGAAAGGCCAGTGAGTTCCGTCGGAGTGCTGAAAGATCCCAGACAATCGGCGTCTAAACCGTTTCTCTGCCGCGTGCCCTGATACGAGCCAAAAAAGAAAAGCTTATCCCTTCTTATGGGTCCGCCCAGAGAACCCCCGAACTGGTTCTGCTTGAGCACGGCCCGCGGCTTTCCCGCTGCATTCAAGAA
>DASRQP010000231.1:0-6039 GCA_035696585.1 Candidatus Acidiferrales bacterium
TAAGCATAAAGACCCGCGACCCACAGGGGGAACGCAAGGAGGGTAATGGTCAATTGGCCGGGCAGAAAATCTTTGGTGCGTCCAATGCGAATGTCGCGCGCGTGAATGTGACGCAGGAAATCAAGAGAAACAAAATGATGCCTCGCCTGCCACAAAAAGTTGGGAAGACAAATCAGCAGCGCGACTCCGACGCCATACCACAGCCATTTGCTCGCCAGGTATCGCCGGGCATCCGTGAACAGCACTCCCACGCCGAGGCCCGCGACAAGAAACGGCATCGAGTATTTGCTCATCATGCCGAAACCGATGGCGCAGCCTATGGCCATCCACCAGTGCGGATCTTCGGATTTCAAAAGCCGAATCACGAAGTAAGCAGTCAACACCCAGAAAAGATAATCGAAGGACACGTACTGCATCAGCGCCCCACCCGCCAGACAGAACGGCACCGCGGCAACGGCGGAAACCACCTGAGCGCCTCGCCGTCCGCCGAGTTCGTGCGCCATCAGCCCCGTCAGGACCACGGCCACAGCTTCCGCAAGAGCGGCGAAGAAGCGGAAGCCTGCCAGCGAAGTCCCGAAGAGAATCAGCGAAAGGCGTCCGAAAAAGGGAGTCAGTGGAGGATAGGCGACGTAGCCCCAGGCCAGATGACGCGCGTCATCCAACGTCGCCAGTTCGTCGCGATGAAAGCCGTACCGCCCGCCGGTCAGAAGATGTGCAATAACTGTGGCGCACGCGATGTAAATCACAACCGCTGCGCCGCTGCACCAGCCGCGCCGCCACGCGCCGGCATTTTCGACGGTCGCGCCAGAGCCTGCCGACGGAAACGCCGATGGCATGCAGAGTTCCTTTTATCCTAAAACAGTCTCGGTCCAGATGGCTGTCGCGCGCGCGATTTTACACAAAATCCTCAAACAATCGCCAGGGAATCGCTCGGCCCAACAAACGAATTGCCCCCTTGAATGAGCACTTGTGGACACTGTATAATATCGCTCACCTGCGTTACTGTATGGTAACCAGAGCGCGAGCTCGAAAGTCTCCCAGTCCAGAGACCGAGCCGCACCAGGCGCACGCCGGGAAGAACGGGCCATCTTATGAAAATCCTGCTCGTCGATTGCAACGCTGCGCTGCTTCAATACCTCGAAAGATTGTTCCGCGACGAAGGCGGCGAAATTACCAGCCTGGTCTACGGAAATGAAAACTCCATCGCGCGCATCACCGACGCGGCCCGCACCCAACAATTTGATCTCGCCTTCATTAACCTCCTGATTCCCGGCTTCCTTGGTGTTGAGTTGTCCGGTCAAATCAAAAGGGTGTCACCGAACACGCGAATCATCCTGATGAGCACGCCGATTTCGCCCGCCAGCCTTGCGCAATTACATTCGTACGGGATCGCCAGCGAATTTTTCATCGAGCCTTCCGCTTTGCAGGAACTTCGCGAAATCCTCGGATCTGTGCAGCAGGAACAAGGAAATGGCGCGCGTGCCTCGCTAGACAACGCCCCCGAAACCGGATCCGCGTCTTCTCTTCTTAACTAGAAATCAGCGCCTGACGGCGAACTGCATGCGCAGCCCGCGTCTTCAATAATTACGGCCAGCAAATTGCAATAGTCTGCCGTCGTCCGCGTAGGTTAAACTCACTCCCGACCAAATTCCCGGGTCTCGTTCGATACTACTTACTGGCTTCTGATTGGTTTCCACCTGCAAAACTCAATCGAATCTCCGCGACGTAATCATTGCACCGAACATTCTTCTGATTCTGCGCACATCAAGTTTTCGTCCTCGTCCGTGCGCAATCATCTGCTGATTTTTCTGCTCTGCGTGATCGCTGCGGCAATTTTCACGTTGCCGGCTTCTCTCTCGCCGGCGTCCGCGCTCCTCGGCGATCCCGGAGACAATTTTCAGCACGCTTGGTTCCTCTGGCATTTCGCCCGAACCGTCGCCTCCGGCCACAATCCCTTCTACACGCGCCTGCTCTTCTATCCCGCCCGCTCAAATCTCGCTTGGAGCACGCTCGATCCCCTCGCTGGAGTTTTGGCTTTGCCTCTCAGCCTGCTCGCCGGTCCTGTCATTGCCTACAATTTGTCGCTGATTCTGCAATTGGCTCTCGCCGCGTTCTTTGCGCGATTGCTCTGCCTGCGGATTTGCCGCAACGAAACCGCCGCGCTCTTCGGCGGCATCGCTTTCGGACTCGGCCCGTTTCTTCTCGCCCACGCGCTGGGGCACTTAAGCCTCGTCACCGCTTTTCCGATTCCGCTCTACGTCCTCGCATTGGACAATCTCCTCCGAAAGCAAGCTCCCGGGTGGAAAGACGGCGTCCTCGTAGGCCTAGCCTTGCTTCTCACCGCCCTCGCGCACTACAACTACACGGTCTTCTGCATCATGCTCACCGCCGTAATTCTCGCGGTCGATCTTGCAGTCGCCGGAGCAACCAATGCCCGCGCATTTCTCCAGCGTACTTGGCTCGCACTCACCGTCGCGGCCGCCACTTTCATCGCGGCGTTTTCGCCATTGCTCATCATGCTGCTTGCGAATCGCGCCGATGTGCCCGCTCCGCGAACAACCGCCCACGTAATCCAGTATTCCGCTGACGCGCTCGGTTTCCTGATACCCAGTTGGAACAACGTGCTTCTCGGCAATTTCGCTCACGGTCTCGACGCGCGCATTTTCGTCGCTGGCTTCGAAGGCACCGTCTACGCGGGCCCAACCTTGCTTCTCTTCGCCATCCTCGGAATCTGGAAAGGCCGCGCCAGACATCCGCGATGGACGCTGCGCGCGGCCATCGCAGCAATCCTTTTTTATCTATTGTCCTTGGGACCTGAAATTCGCATCCTCGGCAGGCTCACGGGAATCCCCGGCCCGGCCGCACTGCTTTACCATTTCCGCTTCGCGCGTTTCATTTCCGTTCCCGCTCGTTTCGACGTCATTGTCTTGCTCGGCCTCGCCATCTTGAGCGCCATCGGCCTCGCCTGGTGTCTCGACAATCTGCAAAAACACTGGCTCAAGCGTGCGCTCGTCTTTGCCGCAAGCGCTCTGCTCGTCTTCGAATCAATCACCGTTCCCTTTCCCAAATCCTCCATCGTCGATCCCGTCGCGCCCTCAGATACGACAGCTCCTCTTCAAAGCTGCACTCTACCTGCGAGCGCACAACACGGCGCACTCCTCACCTTCCCTCTCCAACAGTGGCCCTACGTTCAAAAGGCCATGTGGATGCAGCTCACCGATGGCGGACGCTTCGCTCTCGTCGATGGCTACTTGTCTTATGTTCCGCGCGATGTCTGGCGCGAGTTTTACGACCTTCCACTTCTGCGTTCTTTGATGTCCTTGCAAGGCACGTATCACACTCCCGTCAATCCCGCTGCGGACCGTCCTTCCATTCCCACGACGATTCACCGTCTGAATCTTTCCGCTGTCGTGGTTTTCGATTCCCCGCAACGCGACGCCGCGATTCAATATCTCAACGCAGCGCTCGGCGCCACGGGCCAACCCGCCGGCAGTTGCACCGTTTTCGTCCTAACGCCACAAAATGCCGCTGCAAAAATCCCGCCATCGCACCTCCCCGCCAATATGGCCGATATGAATTGACCGCGATTTGCGCTTGCCTCCTCGACACACGCCATAACGCCAGCTATAACAGAAGTTCTCCTTGTCATTCCGAGGAGCTATGCGACGAGGAATCTCCTTTTGTTTTGATTTTTGCAAACTATCCGCGGGAATAGCGACCAAGGTCCCTTTTTCAACAGGCTCTTGCGCCGCTAGCTGAATCAAAAATTCTGATGAGTGGTCAGTTGCAATGAAAGGACCAAAAGTGGATCCCAAGACGCAGTCGCTGCTCGAAGATGCCTCACGCCGCTCGCTCCATTATTTGAAAACAATCGAAGAGCGCCGTGTTTTCCCATCGCCCGAAGATCTCGCCAACCTCGCAAAATGGGACGCGCCTCTTCCCGCAAATCCAACCGATCCCTCGGATGTGCTCGCGCTCCTCGACGAAGTTGGCTCGCCCGCAACCGTCGCTACTGCCGGCCCGCGCTATTTCGGTTTTGTCACGGGAGGCGCGCTTCCCGTCACCATCGCCGCGAATTGGCTCGCATGTGCCTGGGATCAATGCGCGGGACTCGAAGCCCTTTCGCCCGCCGCCTCGGCCATTGAAGCAGTCGCCCTGAAATGGCTCGTCGAGCTTTTCGGTTTGCCGCCCGGCACCGCCGGCGGATTCGTCACCGGAGCCACCACGGCGAACTTCACCGCGCTTGCCGCGGCGCGTCACGCCGTGCTCGCGCAGGTTGGTTGGGACGTCGAAGCAAAGGGTCTCTTCGGCGCGCCGCCCATCACCGTTATCGTCGGCGAAGAAGTCCACGTCAGCGCGCTCAAGGCGCTCGCCATGCTTGGGCTCGGCCGCGAACGCGTTGTTCAAGTAAAGGCAGACGCTCAGGGTCGCATGCGCGCGGATGCGCTCCCGCGAATCGCCGGCCCAACCATCGTTTGTCTTCAGGCTGGCAACGTGAATTCAGGCGCATTCGATCCCGCGGCGGAAATCTGCCACGCCGCGCACGCTGCAGGCGCATGGGTCCACGTGGACGCCGCATTCGGCCTGTGGGCTGCAGCGGCTCCGGCTCGCGCTCACCTGTTGCGCGGGGTTGCCGACGCGGATTCCTGGGCCACTGACGCGCACAAGTGGCTCAACGTTCCCTACGATTCAGGAATTGCTTTCGTGCGCAACCCTGAACATCTGCGTGCGGCCATGTCCGTAAACGCCGCCTATCTTGTGCGCGGAGAAAAACGCGAACCAAATCAATTCACTCCGGAAATGTCCCGCCGCGCGCGCGGAGTGGAAATATGGGCTGCTCTGCGCTCCCTGGGCCGCGCCGGCCTCGCCGATCTGATTGAACGCATGTGCCAATACGCAACGCGGTTCGCCGAAGGTCTTCGTGCCGCGGGCTGCGAAATCCTGAATGAAGTGAATCTCAACCAGGTTCTCGTTTCGTTTGGCAGTGACGATAAAACTCGCCACGTCATCGCAGCGCTCCAGCGCGAAGGCACTTGCTGGTGCGGCGGCACCGTCTGGCACGGACGCGCCGCCATGCGCATCAGCGTCTCTTCGTGGGCCACCACGCCCGCCGACGTGGAGCGCAGCCTCGACGCAATCCTCCGCGCCGCCGCCTCCTCCTGACAAGCTCTTGCGCGCGCCCCCGTCTCCGCTTTTCGAAGTCCGATGGGATTTGTCTTTGCACTTCCGGGTGCCCCATCCTGAGCGTTTTCTGCGAAGGGTGGGGTCTTTCCTCGCAGAGATTTCGAACTTTTTTCGCAGCCCCTGTTGCGCGGAATCGCGCCCTGCTTGTAGCTCACGCCTGCCCTGAGCCTCGAAGGGTCACGCCAGCGCCGCAGTTGCGCCGGGTGCCCCATCCTGAGCGTTTTCTGCGAAGGGTGGGGTCTTTTCCTCGCAGAGACCTCGAACTCTGTTTGCAGCCTCCGCTGCGCGGGAATCGCGCCCTGCTTGTAGCTCACGCCTGCCCTGAGCCTCGAAGGGTCCCGCCAGCGCCGCAGTTGCGCTGGCTGACGTGAGGCTTTCCGACCTTCATCCCATTCTCCAATCGTTGTCATTGCGAGTCCGGTCGCACTCAGACCTGGCGAGGAATCTGTTTTTTCTCTCGGGCGTTTTTTCCTGTTGGGAATGACTGGAAATGTTTTCTTCGCGGCTTCTCAGTCTGTCGCGACGGTCAGATTAATTTCAATGTCGCGGCGGTCATCAAAACTGGAAATCGTGCGGCGAGAGGACTTGTGACGCTTGTACTCGGCATGGATCTCGAAATCCACATTCGGGTCGAGCCCCGAGAACTGGTAATGCCCCTGCGGGTCTGCGATGTACGTGCGCACGGTACGCGTCTTTTTGTTCAATAGGTAGACAACGCCGTTCGGAATCGGGTTCTCGCTGTGGTCCATCACGCTGCCGTGCACTGTGCGTAGCTGCGAACGATCTCGCTCGCTCTGTGTCCGCGCCGTTGCAGCCGAAACCGCCATGATCGTCAGCAGAAGCACTACGGAAGGC
>DASRQP010000232.1:0-14218 GCA_035696585.1 Candidatus Acidiferrales bacterium
AATGTTGGGCCTACAGGCATCTTGGCCAACGGGGCAAGTTCGCAGCCAGCGGTGGCATCGTCGGCCGCGAAGATCGTGGCGTTCAGCTCGCTGGCGACGGACCTGGTTTCAGGATTCAATTTTGACGGGACCACCCCGCAAATCTTTGCAGCAAATCCCTGCGCGGGCGTTGCCGCTGGATGCACGACGACAATGACTTTGGTTTCGGTCGGCTCTGACGGTGTTACGCCTGCCTCCGGCCCGGCGGGCCAAGTGTCGTTGAGTCCGGACGGCCGGTTTGTGGCATTTACGTCGACGGCTACAAATCTGGTCGCGGGTGCGACAACAGGATCCTCGGAAGTCTATTTGCGGGACACTTGCCTGGCTGCTGGGCCAACCTGTGCACCGACAACGGTGCTCGTCTCGGTGGCGGCGGACGGAGTGACACCGGCCGACGGCTCGAGTTCGCAACCAGTGGTTGAATCCAACAAGAATGGGCAATTTGTAGCGTTTACATCCACCGCGACGAACCTTGTGACTGGCTCAGGCGGAGCGTCGGAAATTTACCGGACCGGCTTCTGCATCGGAATTGCTAAGGGTTGCACGACCTCATCGGCGCAATTAATTTCGACGCCGGATGGAGCAGCGTTTGCAGATGGTTCGAGTGCGGAACCGACGATGACGCCGGATGGCCGGTTCGTGGCATTCGCGTCAAGCGCGTCAAATTTGGGAGCGACTCCGGGAGGCGTTGCCGAGATTTATTTGCGGGATACCTGCCAAGGCGTGCTATCTGGGTGTAAGCCAAAAACTACGATCGTTTCGTTGGCCGCTGATAATGCGACTCCAGCAAATGCGTTCAGCGAGCATCCGAGCATTGCGAGCTCGGGGCAATTTGTCGCGTTTGCGTCCCAGGCCAGTAACTTATCGACGGCAACTTTGAATGGTCTCGAAAATATCTACGTCTATGACACCTGCATCAACGGGACCAGCGGTTGCAAGCCGAGCACAGCCCTGGTAAGCGTCTCCGCGACAAAGACGCCAGAAAACGGCGCGTCGCTGAATCCCGTGATCAGCGGTACAGGACATGTTGTTTCGTTTTACTCGGCGGCAAGCAACCTTGTGAACAATGACCTGAATGGATTTCCCGATATTTTCCTCGCGGCCACCACGTTCTAATTGCATGTCAGGCAAATGATTCGATCGTTCGCGATTCTAAAAGGCGCACGGCTGGCTCAATGGCTGTTTGGTGATTTTCCGTGAGAACCTTCGCGCTTCTCCAGAGTTTGTCTGGTGGCGCCGAGGGTGAATTCGAGTGACTCCCGGGGAATGCTTTCGACATAGCTGCCGATCAGCCATCCGAGTCCTGCTGGAATGTCTCGCGTCAGTGAAATCGACTGGCACTCAACATAGGTCCCGCCATCCTTCTGCTGAAATCGCCAATAGGTGTTCATGCGCCAAAGATAGCCATCGTCGTGGCCAACCGGGAGGTCGTGCTCGCCGGATTTACCCCAGGCGGCTACTTCGCGGATTTCCGTGCTGCGCGAGCGGCTCCATGCGTGCGATGAATCGAGAATGACGTAGTGGACCTGATGCTGGGTGTCGAGCACACACGTGAGCAATTTCTTTTCGTACAAGCGCAAGTACACGCGATAGTCATTCCCGTTATTCCAAAGAATTCTCGATGCGAGCACGCGCGGCCGATAATATTCAGAATGGTGATTGTAGTCCTCGACGAGCGCGAGAGTTTGCGTCAACGTCGCGCCCGGGATGAACACGGTTCCGATCCAATAATGAACCAGACCATTGGGAACGTCGACCGACTTTCCGTTCTCGAGCGTTTGCATTCTCTCAATCACAACACTGCCGGCCCGCAGGCGAGCTAAGACGGCAGCGCGCTGTTCTGGCGGCAGGCGATCCACCCAGAGGAAGGTCTGCCTATCATTCAGCGAGGCGTCAATCTCTGCCTCGGAAAGAGCGACGTAGTGATTGAAGGCTGCGGTTGTTTTCGGGCTTAACTCCGCGGCGCTCGCAGAATTCGCGACTGATAGCACGGCCGCGAGTGCAATAAGAAGGATCCAAAACGAGGATATTTTCGCTTTCATGTGTCATCCCGGGATGGCAGCGGCCGCGAATCGTGCGGTTGCATGTTCTTTGTTCTTAATCGATGCGATGACACGGGTACAGACATGACTGAATTAAGACGCAAGAAGCGGGCCAAAAGGGTGGCTATTCAAAAGGAGGGCGTTGATCAAGATGCTGCAATCGGGGTGGAGGCGTGGAATAAGTCCCGCTGCCGGCGGGGGTCAAGATGGGGTAACGCCGGCGAGCGGGCTTCGATCGGGTTGGAATCGGCCCCGGTTCCATTTGGAACCGTCGTCCCCGCAGCACGTTCCAACCCGCACGACCCATGCTACAAAGCTGTATAGAACGGAACAATGACTCCGGAGAACTAGAGGCGTGGTACTTTGGCCGTAGTACCGCTATTGAAAAACAAGGCTTTATGGCAGATTTCTACCCTTTCCACTAGTACTTTGCGTCCAAAGAGTGTCGTGACTAATTTGAGCGGGCCGGAGTGGTTTTTCGAGAATGCTTTGTGCGTTCGAGTTGAAGGTTCACAACCGTCTCTTTCCGTGAATGAACGATCAGGTTGTGCTTCCACACGGAGGCCGCGGTAGCGTCTGACGCGCGAATGTCGTAAAGACCCGGCGGGACGAACTTGAATAAGAAATGGCCGTGCGAATCGGTGTGCGTCGCAAGCGGAAGAGAACCGTCTGAGCGCTCGACCATGACTTGGACGTTGACTGCTGGCGTGCCATTGGGCGCGGAGATTGTGCCACCTATTGTGGTGGTATGGACGCGGGCGACGGCGCAGGTAGCCAGTAACAGAGAAGTTGCACAAAGGCACGCGATCTTGCGCATCGTTAAGCCTCCCCAGTAAGGGCGATGCAACTATTGTACGAGTACGGGGAGACGGTGCCTCGAGAGATCAGGGCAAAGGCGCGTGTCAGGCAACTGGCCGGATGGCCTGCCCGAGTGCACTCTAACCCAAACGCACTCTGAACGACCGACCAGTCATCAATACTTGTAGATTTTTCGGGCGCGTGCGTGCGGGGGCTGGTCGAGGCGTCCGTGATCGGGATTTGTGCCGCGCGCAAGAGCGAGAAAGTACGTCAACAATTGCAGAGGCACGAGGAAGACGAAAGGCGAGAGCCACTCTTCCACGGCGGGAATCGCAAACCAGTCATTGGCTGATTCAAGGGCTGAATCGTCGGGGCGAGCTGCGGGAACATAAAACACGATGCGATGAGCTCCCGTTTCGCCTGCTGCGCGGATGATCATGCGCGTACGTTCGTCCGCAGGACCGCCGGCGAGGAGCGCGATGAGCGTAACGCGTTCGTCGATTTCGGAGAACGGGCCGTGACGGAGCTGTTCCGTTTGCTCTCCTTCGGCGGGCGCGAAACTCGTCTCTTTTATTTTCAGGGCGATCTCGCGCGCCGCCGGCCAATTCGGCCCTGCGCCAATCAAAACAATCCGGCGGCGTTCAGCGATTTTTCCCGCCAGGTCTTTCATTCTTGCTTCAAGGCTGAGCGCCTGCTGCATCAAATCGGGAATGCCGTCGAGGGATTTTTTTGCGGTCGGATTTTCCTCGCCACGAGTATTAGCGAATGCGATGGAAAAGAGCGCGAGACGCGCGAGCGCGGAGGTGAGGCTTTTCGTATACGCGAAGGAAACCTCCTGCTCGCACGTGGGAATCAGAAAATCGGCGGAACGCATGGCTTCGCCTTCGTTTTCGCCGGAAACGGCAATCGTGAGGGCTCCGGCGCGGCGGGCAAATTCCAGGGCGTCGATGGTGCACTTCGTTATTCCCGTGTGCGAGAGGATGATGACAGCATCGCGCTCACTGAGAGCGGGCGGATAGAAGACGAATTCGAACGACTGCCCAACGCGAATATCGGCGCGACCGCCGGTGAGGTGGCGAAAAAAGTACTCCGCGATTTCGGCCGTGTAGAGTGAACTGCCAATGCCGACAATCCAGAGACGGCCTTTTTCCGCCGCGGCACGCGCGGCCTGCGCCACCAGGTCAGCGCGTTCGCTGATCGTGCGCCGCACGAGACTTGGTTGCTGGTGAATCGCGTCGTAGAGATAAAACGGATGCCCGGTGCGTGTTTCGGTCATTTCGCTTTTTTGGCTTTGATCGCCCGCCTAGGCTGATTGTTGATTAGTTCGCGGGATATTCTACTGGAACGCCAACCACTTCGCGACGCCACTTTTCTGTTACTCTGCTTTGCTGATCAGAGGAGATCGTGTCGATGAGAAAATTTAGGATTGCGCGCATCTGCGGTCTGGTCTTTGTTTGCGCCGTGGCGGTGCAGGCGCTGGGTCTTCGAACCCCTGCGGCGAACGCCGCCGGCTGCAAAACAGAGGAGTTCCATGGCGTTGCTCGCGCAGCTCAAAATGCCATATCGATACGCCGAAGTGCCCGGCAAGCACGAATGGTGTGTGTGGGACGAGCAAATCCAGCGCGTGCTTGCTCTGCAAGCACCTGTAATCGGCGCGCAACCGCAACGAAATTAATTCCGCCGCAGTGCCCTAGCGGCCGCAAACGGACGCGGGTGCATTCAGCTCCGCAGACGGCAGCGCAGCCAGTTTGTATTTCTGCAGCAATGTATTCAACGCCGGAACGTCGTCCGCGTTGAATTTGCGCCAGGCTTCGAAACTCTTTGTTATAGCCTGGCATGCTTGTGTTACCGACGCGCGAACTGATTCCGACGGCCGGCCATCGCCCGTATCCTCGACATAAATAATTTGAGTCAGCTCGGAATTCGCCCCGCCGAAACCTGGACTTGTAAATGTGCCGTCTTGAATTGCCGCGAACTTCTTGTTGAAATCTTCGAGTACCTTGACATCGTCCTTGGCCTGAGCATTTGCCTGGAAACTCTTCAGCCGGTCGGCGAGCGCGTGCTGCACGGGAGCGAGCGCGCCGAAAGCGTCATAACTAGTCGACATTCCGGCAGTGGCCTGCCTGAGGAGGTCAAACTGCGCAACGTAATCGTATTGTGAGATGTGCACGCGCGGGTCTCGTATAACGTGAAGGGTCTGGCGATATGTCTGTCCATTCACGGTGAGAGCCAATTCGTAGTCGCCCGGAACAACTTGGGGTCCCAGCGGCTGGAATCGGGGCGTCACTCCGGGAACAGCATCTTCGGTGCCGTAAAAGGCGACCGACTTTTCACTCTCGTTGAAAAGCGCATAGCTTAGGTTCGCAGGATGCGGGTAGCGCAGATTCCAGACGAATCGATTCATCCCCGCATTTTTCGACAGCACCGTGGGAGGGGCGAACCAATATTCCGGAACGTCTTCTGGTTTGAGCTTCGTGGGTCCGGGCTCCGCGCTTGAATATTTGCGGATCACATTTCCCTGGGAATTCGAAATCGTAAGAGTGATGTCGCCTTGCGGCGCGGATTTGAGGTAGTAGTCAATGAATGCGCCGTCGGGCGGATTTTGTCCGGCGGGGACCTCCGGAGGCAGCGGTGTGTCCTGGTCGTTGTTCCAGCGCAAACGAATGGCAGTCTGCGGGCGATAGAGGAATGTATCGGCGCTTGCGGCTTGTTCGCCTGCCTGCCGCAATGGGGTGACGTCGTCCAGTATCCACAGGGAGCGGCCGTATGTTGCGATTGCAAGGTCGTCGCCGTGCACGATCAAATCGCGAACGTCACAGGTGGGCAAATTGAGTTGCAACGACTGCCAATGATCGCCATCATCGAACGAAACAAAAACCCCGTTTTCAGTGCCTGCATACAGCAAGCCCTTGCGCTCCGTATCTTCGCGGATGACGCGAGCAATTCCATAATCCGGAAAACCGGTCGAGATCGCCTGCCACGTCTTCCCGTAATCATGTGTGCGATAAAAGAGCGCGTGCGAATCGTGAAACTTATCCACGGCGGCGTAGGCGGCTCCGGCATCAAAATGCGATGCGTCAATGATGGAGACCGAGCTGCGAGCATCGAGTCCGGGCATGGAGACGTTTTGCCAGTTTGCACCGCCATCACGCGTCAATTGAATTAAGCCGTCGCCTGTTCCTGCCCACATCACGTTTGCGGAAACTGGCGAAAGCGAAAGCGCAGTGATCACCTGATTTCGCGGGCTTACCGGCGGCTCTTTTTCTTTGTTGTTCTCTTTGTTTTCCTCTTTGGGCCGCACGGTCAAATCGGGGCTCGCCTCGCTCCAATTCATTCCGCCGTCGGTGGTCTCTAGAACGTACTGAGAGCCGTAATACAGCGTGTGCGGATCCTGCGGTGAAAACAGCAATGGAGCGTTACTCGAAGCGCGATACTTGTTGCCGCGATCAAAAACGGCGACGATCTGATTGGTCCTGCGGTCGAGACGGACAATCGTTCCCGGCGCGCCGTCGGAATAAACCAGATAGGGATGGAGCGGGTCGCCGACGATATAGCCGAATTCATATCCCGCGGGAGAAAAGACGTCGCGATCGCGGATACGCCCAAAGTCGCTGCGGCTGGGAATCGCAACGGTGCCGCTGTCCTGCTGCGAAGCATAAATGACGTAGGGGAATTGATTGTCGGCGGACAAATGATAGAGCTGGCCCGTCGGCTGGTTGTACCAGGGGGTCCATGACTTGCCAGCGTCGAGGCTGATTATGGCGCCTTGATCGAGTCCAAGCAGCATGCGGTTACCGTTCGTCGGATCGATCCATAACACGTGATAATCGTCGCCATCGGGCGCGCCCTTGAAGGCCTCAAAATGTACGCCCCCGTCAGTCGAGCGATACGTGCATGTCTGCATAACGTAAACCACATCAGCATTCTTGGGATCGACAAACACGCGGCTGAAATAACCGTTGCCGACGACGCGCGGATCATCGGTAATCTGGCGCCAATTCGCGCCCGCGTCATCGGAGCGATAGAGTCCCTGGTTGGTGATAGCGAAAACGCGGCGGCCGTGATCGCCTGGTGCGACGGCGACTCCCGTGCGTCCCCATTTCTCGGGAGACATGCCGTCGGCATCGAGCATTTTCCAGGTAGAGCCTTCGTCGGTGGATTTGTAAATCCATGCATCGGGACCGGACGTAGGTCTGCTTGTTGGGGGAAAGAAGAGACGCGCAGCAGGCTTCCAAAGCGCCGCGTAAATGACGCGAGGATTATTCGGATCGGCGGTCATGTCGGCGATGCCCGTGGCGTCGTCTTTGTATAGAGTTTTCTTCCAACTCTTGCCGCCATCAGTGGATTTGTAAACACCGCGGTTTTCGCTGGGCGTGCCGTCTCCCATAGCGCCGACAACGATGATATTGGGATTGCGCGGGTCAACGAGTACGGAGTTGATGAAATGTGTACTCTCGAGGCCGATGTTTGTCCAAGTGGCGCCTGCATCAATGGACTTGTAGACACCGTTGCCTTGCGTTTGCTCGCCTGTGCCTACGTAAATGATATTCGTGTCGGAAGGCGCCAGGGTAACCGCGCCGATCGAGGCAACATGCTCGGCGTCAAAAATCGGATTCCATACGGTGCCGCCATCGGTCGTTTTCCAGACACCGCCTCCGGGCGTTCCAATGTAATAGACCGCCGGATTGCCGGGTACGCCTGCGACAGCCGTGACGCGTCCGGCACGATACGGGCCGATTTCGCGCCAGCGCATTGCGCTGTAAGAATCTTGATTTACTTGCTGAGCTGAAATTGTCTCTGGAAAAGCCGAGACGAGGATCGCAAGCGTTGCTAGAGCGACGACAGTAGAGATAAAGGCACGACGAAAATGGCACACGGTCGGGTTACTCCCCTCTAAAATTAATTTCTGCCAGAACGCGGGAGTATATACCCGCGGTGCGAATTCACGAAACCGATGCAGGCGAACCATTAGAAATCGGAGTTGCGGCAGACTAGCGCTTGCGTGTCTCGGGCGTGTAATACGTTTGAAGGTACTTAATGATGCGCGCCTGTGCGTCGGTGGGAACTTGCGCGCCGTAAACTTTGCCCATCTTGGTTACTTCGGCTTCCCACGCAGCGGCGGGAAGAGGCGGCTGCATGGTGATGTAGCTGGGAGTGTGGCACGTGTTGCAATACGCTGCGGTGTCCTGACGACCAACGCCCGCAGCCAACTGCGGCGCATAAAGCGGATATGCCGCAACGCTATAGACGCCGTCGTCTTGCAGATGCGGAGGAGCGGGCTGTGCGACACTGCCGAGATTCGACGACGTGTAATAGCCAATCTGAAGGTCCGCGTAGATGGCGCCGACAGCGAGGACGCACACACCGATCAGCAATGCGAAAAGCGCGCGTCGCTTTTTTCCAGCGCTGATCACGCCGATTCTCCCACGGTTATTTCCTGGCGCTCGATTTTATTCCAGAGATAGCCGCCGGGGTTCCAAACGCCTTCGTCGGGCTGCACGTTGCCCTTTTCGTCGGTGGCGCGGACTGCCAGATCATGCTTGCCGGGTTTCTCCGGCGTCCAAACGCACTCCCACGTGCGGAACGCGTAAGGGCCCAGGTCGTCGCCAAGTTTTGCTTCGCGCCAAACTCCACGGGCGGAGTCCGAAAATTCCACTTTGACGACGCGGCCAAAGCCGCTGAAAGAAGTGCCGCGAACTGTAACGGGCAAGCCTGCAGGAATTTTCGTTGTGCCGTCCGGCGAAATGATAAAGGAGCGCACAGGCATGCGCGTGATAGGAACCATTTTGACTTTGCCGGCCTTGACGTCGGCGGGCGTGGTATCGCCGCGGGGCGTGTCTGGAACTTGATAGGCGGGATTCATCCAGAAATTTTCGTCGGGTTTGTCCAGGAGGCGGACTTCGGTGAGGCATTTCACCCAGTAAGTCGCGAAATATCCCGGCACGATCAGGCGAACGGGAAAACCGTTGAGCATGGGCAACGGCGCGCCGTTCATTGAGTACGCGACAATGCTTTCGTTAAGAACGCGATTGCTGAGATCGAGAGACTTTTTGAATTCGTAGGAAGGCATGCCCTTCGGACCTTTGCCGCGCTCGAGGCCTTCCATCTGGACTTGGACTGAACCGCTCTTCACGCCAGCCATGTCGAGGAGTTCACGGAAATGCACGCCCGTCCACCGAGCGCAGCCCATCGCGCCATTTCCCCACTGGCCTCCCGGCACGCGCGGGCCGAAACGGCTGCGGCTGTTGCCGGAGCATTGATTAACGGCGGCGAGAGTGACCGGCTTGAATTTGTGCAACAGATCAGAAAAGGTCAGCGCGAGCGGTTTGTTGACGTTGCCTTCGACATGCAGCCGCCACGACGACAGGTCCACTTCATTTGGGATGCTTTCGAGATGCCAACGGACGAAGAACGCTTCATTGGGCGTGATGGCATTCAGAAAATAGTTTCGCGGCGTTTCGAGTTGCACGGGGCGATCGGTTAGCAAAACCAGAGGTGCTTTTTGCGGATATATCGCCATTGGCCCGACGGAATTCCAGAAGGGATTGGGGCCCGGCCCGGTAAATGATGGCAGGCGTTTTGCAGCGGCGGGCAGTTGTTGCGCGAAAGCGCTCGCGCCGGCGAAATGGCTGAGAGCAAGTGTCCCGAAGCCAACGCCGAAAGTTTTTAGTAGCGAACGCCGAGTGTAAGCATTTGATTTGTGTTCCATGTGCGATTCGTTATGCGCCAACACTATCGGCGAGAAAATATCTTCGTGTCAAGAATGTTGTAGAAAAATAAAAGTCGTCAAACTTTATGTTTGCTCAGCAGTTGACACTCAAGAATGCGAATTGGTCAGTGGAAATCGTGCGAAGTGGTTTCGGCGCGTGTGATGTGCAGCGGCTGAATGCGTTCCACTTTCACGGAGATGACGTTGTCCTGATTTTGCAGACGTCCTTCGATCAGCAGAAATTGGTGATGGATGACAACGGTATGATCCTGCTCGAAAATTTGCGGTGTGATGATGGCGTTGGCGATTCCGGTTTCGTCTTCAAGGTTGAGGAAAACGAAACCTTTTGCTGTTCCGGGACGCTGGCGCGCGATCACAGCTCCGGCGAAGCGCACGTGCGTTCCATGAGGCAGATGCTCGAGTTCGATGGCAGAGCGCATGCCTCGCCGCTTCAATTCGGCACGGTGGTACGCGAGAGGATGAGGGCCCACGGTCATACCGGTGCCGCGAAAATCAGCGATCAGTCTTTCTTCAATGGTCATGGGAGCGAGAGGTGAGTCAGCGGCGGCTGGACGCACGATTGCAGACTGAGAAGTTTCCGATTCGACGCTCGAGTGTTCTTGTGATTTTTGGGTTTCCGTGTCGAGCGTTTCGAATAATGCTCCTGGCCGCCGCGCGGCGCGTTCGATTTGCCACAAAGCGTCGCGTCGATGGATGGTTTGACGATTGTCGCCATCAGCATTGTGCTTGCCTTCGATGAAATTCAAAGCGCCAATTTCCGCGAGGGCCGCAAGTTCAGATTTGTGGATTGCGGGAATGCGGAGTTTCAAATCTTCAATCGAGGCAAACGAGCGAACTGCGCGCTGAAGAGAAATTTCTGCGGCGATTTCGGCGCGCAAGCCTTTGACGAAGCGCAGGCCGAGTCGCAAAGCCACGCTTTGAGCGCCTTTCTCTTGAAATTGTTCGAGCGTGCAAAGCCAGTTCGAGCAAGTCACGTCAATGGGCCGGATTTTCAAGCCGTGCCGCTGCGCGTCCTTGACAATCGTCGCGGGATGATAAAAACCCATAGGCTGATTGTTCAGCAGAGAAGCAGTGAAAGCGCCGAGGTAGTGGCATTTCAGATAGGCGCTGGCGTAGGCGAGAAGCGCGAAACTCGCGGCATGCGATTCGGGGAATCCATACAGGGCGAACGAAGTAATGGATTGGACGATTTTCTGCTGAATTTCCGAAGCAATTCCATTTTTGTCCATGCCGCGGCGAAGTTTTATCTCGATGTCTTTCATGCGCGCCTCGGAGCGTTTGAAACCGAAGGCGCGGCGCAATTCCTCCGCTTCGCCTCCCGTGAAACCAGCGGTGATCATGGCCATGCGCAGCAGTTGCTCTTGAAAGAGCGGCACGCCCAAAGTGCGCGCAAGCACGGGTTCGAGCGAAGGGTGAAGGCATTCCACGGATTCGCGTCCCTGGCGTCGTTTCAAATAAGGATGAACCATTTTGCCGACAATCGGCCCGGGGCGAATGATCGCGACCTGCACCACAATGTCGTAAAAGCATTTCGGGCGCAGACGCGGCAGGCACGACATTTGCGCGCGGCTTTCGATTTGGAACATGCCCACGGTGTCCGCTTTTTGCAGAGCATCGTAAACAGTGGGATCATTCGCGGGCAGACGGCCAAGGTCAATTTCCTCGCCGTAATCTTCGCGAATCATTTTCAGCGAATCTTCGAGCACGGCCATCATACCCAAACCGAGCAGATCCACTTTCACAATACCCATGTCTGCGCAATCTTCTTTATCCCATTGCACGACGACGCGGCCCGGCATGGTCGCGGGCTCGAGCGGAACAACAGAATCGAGTTGGCCCTGGCAAACGACCATTCCTCCGGAATGTTGGCCTAAGTGGCGCGGCAAATCCTGAACGGCAAGGCACAGTTCGAGAAATTTGCGAATTCGCGGATGGCATGGGTCAAGGCCCGCATCGCGAAATTGGCGCGCGAGCGTGTCGTTGTCGTCTTTATATTCCCAGGCGCCAACGAGACTCGCGACGCGGCCTAAAGTCTCGGGATCAAATGAGAGCGCCTTGCCAATCTCTCGCGCCGCGGAACGGCCGCGGTAGGTGATGACGTTGGCCGTCATGGCCGCGCCCAATTTTCCGTAACGTTCGTAGACATATTGAATGGCGCGCTCGCGCTGATCGCCGCTCGGCAGATCGAGGTCAATGTCCGGCCATTCGCCGCGCTCTTCAGAAAGAAACCGCTCGAAGAGAAGATCCATTCCAACGGGATCGACGGCGGTTATGCCGAGGGAATAACAGACGGCGCTATTGGCCGCCGAGCCGCGTCCCTGAACCAGAATATTTTGCGCACGGCAAAAGCGCACGATGTCCCAAACGATCAGAAAATATCCAGCGAGGTCGAGTTTTTCAATTAACGCCAACTCGCGCGTGATTTGGAGGCGCGCACGTTCGTCGCCTGGGCCGTAGCGGTGAATCATTCCTTCGTGCGCACGCTGTCGCAGGAAACTCATTTGCGATTCGCCCTGTGGCACGGGATATTTCGGGAACTGGTAGCCCAGATCATTCAAAGTGAATTTCAAACGCGAAGAGAGGAATTCCGTATTTGCAATGGCTTCGGGAAGGTCCGTAAACAGTCGCGACATTTCTGCGGGAACTTTTAAATGGCGCTCGGAATTCCGCGCGAGGAGACGTCCAGCAGTGGCAAGCGTGCGATGATGGCGAATGCATGTGAAGACGTCGAGCACTTCGCGCGACGGAGCCTGCGCGTGCGAAACGCCATTGGTTGCCAGTAAGGGCAAACGCAATTTGCGCGCAATTTCTACTGCAGACTGATTACGGGCCTCTTCTTCACGGCAGAAATGCCGCTGCAATTCGACATAGACATTGTGGCGGCCAAAAATGTCGCAGAGTTGCTGGACGCATTCTATTCCGCGCACGGTTCCTCCGTGGGCCAACGCATGCGCCAGCGGTCCTTCTTCGCCGCCCGTAAGACAGATAAGGCCAACAGCCTTTTCCGCGACCTCCTCGGCCGAGACGGAACCTTCTCCTTTGCGCGCGGCAATTTTCATGTGAGTGATGAGGCGGCAAAGGTTCTGGTAGCCCGCGCGCGATTCGACGAGTAATGGATAGCGCCAGCCGTCAGCGGATGTGACTTCCGCGCCGATATGAGCTCGTAACGAGATTTTTTTCGCAGCCAGATGAAAGCGCGGCGCGCCGTAAACGCCGTCGCGATCGAGCAGCGCCATGGCTGGAATTTCAAGCTCCGCGCACACGCCCGCCAATTCTTCAGGCAAAGAAGCGCCTTCCAGAAAACTGAATGCGGAGCGTGCATGTAGCTCGATGTAAGTCATGGCTCAGGTCAATCGTAAATTCCACGCATAAACCAATTGCCGCGAAGCGCGTCGTAATAAATGCGATAGAGGCCGCGCTGCGGGCACGTAGAGCCGCGTTCCAGGTGAATCGCCGGAGAAAAACGAAAATGAATTTCAAGATCCCATTCGTCGTGCTGCCAGGGATCTTCTTGCCACCAATCTCCAGAAGTGCGCCACGGGCCGGAAGCTGCAACTACTTCTCCGCGCATGCCACGAAACGAAATGCGCGCTGGATGCCCTTCACGCAATTCAACTTTCAGCGGCAGCGAAGGCCTGAAGGCTCGAAACCCCGTGGCCGGTTTGCTGGATTTACGGTTTTTCAGTGACTCATCGCGCGAAGGGGCGAACCGGTTCATGCGAAATTCTCCCGACCGGTGCGTGTCTACCAATTCGGGCGAACCGATATGGGAATCGCCAACCAGATTCGTTAGACGCGCAATGGTCAGCTCCAATTTTTCCGGATCGGGAGAACTGGGAAGAAACAAACCGCCCTGAGCGACACGCTGGCGTGCAGGATCAGCCGCGAGATAAATTTTTATAATGGATGCCCGCGGAGGATTGGCTTGCAATTGCAGGCGAAGCAATCGCAGAAGCATTTTGGAATCGCGCATGGGCACAGGGAGCGTCACAACTTTTTCGTAAATGCTGAGCGCAGGCTCGCCAGAAGATTTTTCGTTCAAGAATTGTGAATTATTTTCTGGAGAGCGTTCTAAATCGAATCGCAAGCGAATGGCGCCGGCGGCGAGTGAACGCGCCGTCAGCCGTGCGCACAATTGATCAAGCAAGCGGCCAAGCAGGAACGCCAAAGGCTCGAGTTCCGCAACGGCATAATCGAGCGTCATTTCTTCTTCAAAACCAGCAGAAGGTTCGATGAGCACGAGCGAACGCCGGCTCGCGCCGCGCGCCAATTCATGCAGCCGAACTCCTTCCTGGCCCAGACGCTCCGAAAGTTGCAAAAGCGGCAGTGCAGCCAACTCCGTGCAAGTGCGTACGCCCCAGCGCTCGAGGGTTTCGAAAACTTCGAGGGATGGCGAAAGCACACCGATAGGCATGCAGCCCAAGCGCTGCGCTTCCTCGCCGGGAGGAATTATTGTGACACCCGGAAAACCACGCGCGGCGTGGATGGCTGCCTCGAGATTGGACGAGATGGCAACGTTAACGAGCAGGCCTAGGACAGTGGCGCGCCGCACCAATTCATTCGCAACGTTTTCGTCGGCGTGGAATAAGGAAGCGAGCCCGGCAAGGTC
>DASRQP010000233.1:0-2518 GCA_035696585.1 Candidatus Acidiferrales bacterium
TCGACTCGCGCTCCATCGACTGGTGGGATTATTGGATCAACGTGCACATTCCGGCGCTGCGAAAGTGGTGCTATCCTCTCATCGAAGGCCGCCCGGTGGAGACGCGAAATCGCGAAGAAACGCCGCGTCCGGGTGAGCCCATCATCGACGCCGCAGCCGGGCAAACTGCCTCCGCAGCGGCACCCTGAGAACTCTAACCTGTGGCCATTTTCGTTACCGGAGCAACCGGGTATATCGGCGCGCACGTCGTTGCAAACCTGCTCGAAGAGAGCGGCGAACCGCTGAACCTGCTGGTGCGCGCGAAAAACGAACAAGAGGCGCGGGAGCGATTGTGGCACTCTCTGCAGCTCCATATGGATTTCCCGCGTTTTCACTCCTGTCTCGATTCACGCATGCGGATTTTCCGTGGCGATTTGACAGATGCAAGATTTGGGCTCGCGGATGAAGAGTACCGGCGCCTGGTGCACACCACGGATTCGATTATTCACTGCGCCGCTTCTCTGAATCGAAAATCGGAAAAAAGCTGCCTGAACGTGAATCTGCGCGGCACGTTGCAAGTGATCGAACTGGCCATGGGCGCGCGCGACCACCACGGACTGCGACGTTTCAGCCACGTCAGCACGGTCGCCGTCGCCGGACAGCGGCAAAGCGAAGTGGTCCAGGAAGACTCGGCGATTGACTGGGAACGCTCTGATTACGACCCGTATGCGCGAACGAAAAAATTCAGCGAGTACATGGTGAACGAACTCTTGCCTGATGTTTCGCGGATCATTTTTCGGCCTAGCATCGTTCTGGGCGACAGCCGCCGCCCGGAGACGAACCAGTTCGAAATGGTGAAGGCGTTCGTTTTTCTGGCGGGCCTGCCGGCGCTCCCCTTCCGTCCAGAGGATCGCGTGGACATTGTGCCTGTCAACTACGTGGCCGGCGCAATCTCTACGCTGCATCAGAAAGACAAGCCCGCGCATGAGATTTATCATTTGTCTTCAGGCGTCGATTCGGAAACGTATCTGCAATTGACGCGCGCGCTCGCGGAAGCCCAGGGAAAGAGCGCCCCTGTGTTCGTGCCGGCGCTCGAACGCTCGACGTCGAGCATGGTGAATTTCTTCGCCGGGCGCTTCGGGAAAGCGGGAAAGCTCGCCACGCTGCTCAAAGTGTTTCTTCCCTATTTGACATGGAACACGGTGTTCGATAATTCGCGTGTGGCCGCAGAAATGGGGCGCAAACCGGCGCCGTTCTCGCAATACTGTTTTCCTCTGCTGAAATTCACACGCGATAATCACTTCGCATATCCTTATCAAAACTGGCCGCGGGAAACCGCGCCCGCCGCTCCACAATCCGCCTCGGAGGAAATTCCGCGATGATGGATTTGTTTCTGGAAGCATGGGTCGCGGGATCCATCGAACTGGCGAAGTTTTCATGGATGCTGGGTCGCGAGAAAAGTTGGAGGCCCGGCGAAAAATTGCGTTTGCTTTTCGCGTGCTATTGCGGGGCGCGCAACACGGGCTCGGATTTGCGCGTCGAGGAAATCCTGCGTCAGGTGCGGCGCGTGCTCGGCGACGAAAACATCGACCTCGGCGTAATGACGCAGAATCTCGATCTGACGCGCGGCTATTTCGCAGGCACGCGGCAAGTCCGCTTACCCGACGTGTTTCCCCCGTTTCTGAATCGCGAAGTACCGCAATATCACGGCGTGGTGGCATGCGAAGGCTCGATGTTCAAAAGCAAATTCGCAAACGCGCTGGCGACAATGATGATCGGTTCGCTTGGACTGGCGTCCGCGCAGAACCGGCTTTCCATTGGATATGGCGCGGAAGCGGGTTACATGGATCCCATCGTCGAAAAAATGTGCCGCCGGTATTGCAAGGATTCCGTGGTGATCACAAGAAGCGAAGAGTCTCAAGAGTTGCTGAGCAAGCTTGGCATCTCGACGGAACTGGGCACGGACACGGCTTGGACATTTGAGCCGCGCGGTCCGGAATATGGCGACAAAATATTGCGCAATGCGGGATGGGACGGCCAGGCGCCAGTGCTTGTCGCCTGCCCGATCAATCCATTTTGGTGGCCGGTAAAGGCCTCACTCGTAAAGGCTGCCGTACGAACAGTGACGGGCGCGTACAAGGAAAGCCATTATCGCTCGATTTATTTTCACAAGTCCGGGCGCGAAGTGAATGCCGCCTACGCCCGATATATTTCCGCCTTCGCCGGAGCTGTCGCGCGTTTCCGCAAAGAGCATCCCGTATTTCTTGTATGCGTAGGCATGGAGATGCTCGACCGCAATGCATGCGAACGTTTTGCCGAGCAAGTGGGCGGCGGCGTACCGATTTTCTGCTCGGATCAATATGACATGTACGAGATCGTGAGCGTTCTGCGCGCGTGCCATCTGATGGCATCCTCGCGTTACCATGCGATTGTCACGTCGATGCCCGCAGGCGTTGCGTCCCTGGGCATAACCATGGACGAAAGAATTCGCAACCTGATGCGCCAGCGCGGCCACAGCCATTTGCTTTTTACAGTCGAC
>DASRQP010000234.1:0-6318 GCA_035696585.1 Candidatus Acidiferrales bacterium
CGAAGCGAATGGGTCGGACGAATGGCGCTGCTGATTTTCGTCCTGGCGTCTGTCGCCTTTCTGAGCGCACTTCTCACCATGCGTTTCGCCATTCAGGGGCGCGAGATCGTGACGCCAGATCTGACTCGCGTGGCGCTTTCGCGAGCCCAGACGCAACTCGAAGCGCGCGGCCTTCACCTTAGGGTCGAAGATCGCGTCTATAGCAGCCTGCCGACGGGCGTTGTCGCGCGGCAAAGCCCTTCCGCAGGAACGCGCCTGAAGGTGGGCGAATTGGTCCATGTTGTCGTCAGCCTTGGCCAACAGACTGTAACGATCCCGCAACTCGATGACCGCAGCTTGCGCGCCGCGCAAATTGAATTGTTGAGTGAGGGACTGCAGACCGGCGAAGTGTCCAGCGCTCATCTGCCGGAATTCCCGCCCGATATCGTGCTGCAACAGGATCCGCCGGCCGGCTCGACCGATGCAAGCAGTCCGCACGTGGATATGCTCGTTTCTCTGGGGACGCAGCCGCCAGCGTATGTCATGCCGGGCTTCGAGGGCCTGCCTCTCGCGGAGGCCGAGCAACGATTGTCCGCCGCCGGATTAAAGGTGGACAAAGTGACGCCGTTGCCGTTGACAGGCCGGCCGCCCGGAACCGTGACGTCTCAACTTCCGCAGCGCGGCGCGCGTATCGAGCCTGGCGCGAGCGTCGAACTGCAGGTAGCGCAATAGGCGCGGCTGCGGCTGTGTTACAATCCAAGTGAATTTCATGACCCGCCGTCCGCTCGAAATCGCACCGTCCATTCTGGCGGCGAACTTCGCCGTTTTGGGCGAAGAGGTGCGCGCGGTCGAATCCGCGGGCGCAGCCGTGATTCATGTGGACGTGATGGACGGCCACTTTGTGCCCAATATTTCCATCGGCGTGCCCATTGTCGCGTCATTGAGCAAGGCAACCCGTTTGCCGCTTGATGTGCATCTGATGATTGAGCGGCCGGGGGACTTCGTCGAGGCATTCGCGAAGGCCGGAGCGCATCGGATTTTGGTTCATCAAGAAGCGACCGTGCATCTCGACCGCGTGGTCGCTTTGATTCACGAGCAGAATTGCGAAGCGGGCGTGGTCATCAATCCTGCCACTCCTGTCGCGATGTTGAAGGAAGTGCTGGACCGGGTGGAAACAGTGCTGGTGATGGCTGTGAATCCCGGATTCGGGGGCCAAAAATTCATTCCTCAAACGGTTGACAAGATTCGAGAGTTGCGGGATATACGCTCACGCTATGATTACGGCTTCCGAATTGGAGTGGATGGGGGAGTCACGCTGGAAAATACGGCGGAACTTGTAACCGCCGGCGTTGACACGCTGGTGGCGGGCACTTCAATTTTCCATACAAAGGATCCGGGCGCGGCTCTTCGGCAGATGAAACAGTGCGCGAACGACGCGATCTCGCAAAGGGTGTGATGAAAAGCATAACGAAACGACCTTCCTTCTGGCTTACGTTTGCACTTCTCGTATCCTTCATTCCGGCAGGATGTCTTTTTTCCGGGCATAAACAGACCGCCGCGAAAACTCCGGATGCAAACGCCGAACCGGACAAAATTCTCTACGACCGCGCTCTGAATGATTACAATCATGGCCGCTACACGGAATCGCGCCTAAGCCTGCAAACTCTCATCAACAGCTACCCGGACAGCGAATACCTTGCCAAAGCAAAGCTCGCCGTGGCCGACTCGTATTACAAAGAGGGCGGCACCGAAGGGCTGACGCAAGCGGTCGCCGAATACAAAGACTTCGAGACTTTTTTTCCGTTTCTTCCCGAGGCTTCCTACGCTCAGATGCAAATCGCCATGGCGCATTACCGGATGATGGAAAAGCCAGACCGCGATGCCACGCAGGCGCGCCTTGCGGAACAGGAATTCCAGTCTTTTTTGCTGAAATATCCGAAAAGTCCCTTGGTACCGCAGGCGGATCAGCGTCTGCGAGAAGTGCAAGAAGTGCTGGGCGGCGGCGACTTCGAAGTCGCGCGCTTTTACTATGTAAAGGGTGATTACCGCGCCTCCGCGGCGCGCCTGGCCGAAGTCGTCACTCGCTATCCACTGTTTAGCCAGGCGGATCGCGCGCACTGGATGCTGGGAGATGTTTTCCGACGCGCGGCGCTGGGCTCGAAAAATGAACGGGAGCGCGCGCGGTGGCGGGCTGAGGCAGACGCCGAGTATGTGCAGATTGTTAAGAATTACCCCCTTTCATCGCTCGCGCCCGAAGCGAAGCGCCGATTGACGGAAGATAGCGTAAAAATTCCGCCGCCGGATCCCGATGCGCTCGCGCGCGCAAAATATGAAGAGAAGTTCGCGCACGACCACCCGGGAGTTGTTCATCGCGCCATGGGCGTCATGAAAAGCAACCCCAACGTGGCGATGGCGGCGCATACCGGCGCGCCGGATTTGAATCCTCCGGGAGAAATCGAATCGCCGCAAGGCACCGCTTCCGCGTCGGACTCGCTGAGTGATGCAGGCGGCTCCGGACCTACGCAGCAGAACATGAGCATCCAGACGGTGTCGCCCGAATCGGCAACTCCTCCGCCTACCAGCAGTTCGAACAGCAGTTCGACCGGCACTGCGCCTCCGGCTGATCCGGCTACTACTTCGTCGAGCTCATCTACGACTGCGCCTCCGGCCACGGACGCCGTCCC
Organism: Candidatus Acidiferrales bacterium; assembly: GCA_035696585.1. GTDB lineage: Bacteria > Acidobacteriota > Terriglobia > Acidiferrales > UBA7541 > DAHUXN01. The sequence goes on from DASRQP010000234.1 coordinate 2,664, forward strand.
GCCACCGACCAGCACCACGCCGCCAGCGACAGCCAGTGACAGCGGAACGTCAGGCACCAGCACTGCAACGTCAACCCCAGCCACCGGGACCGATCCGCAGTCTGCGACGGACGCACAAAAAGCCGCCGACAAGAAAAAAGTCGACAAAAGCAAAGAATCGACCAGCAAGCACAAAAAAGGTCTGAAAAAGCTCATCCCTTGGTAAAACAGACGGAGCTGGAGTTGGAGGCGTTGTGCAGGGCCTGGCTTGGTGCGAGTCCGCCCTTGCACCTGATTCGAAGAAAAGCCTCGCTCGAAATCATAAAGGCCGTTTCAGTTCTCCTCATTCTTTTCGTTGTTCTTTTTTCGCCCACTCTAATGTGGTCCCAGACACAAGCTACACAATCATCGAATCCTCCTGACCAAGCTAATCAGGCACAGCAAAGCCAAAACCCAACACCACAAAGCAAGCCTGCCCCGCCGCCGAGTCCCCAAGACCAAAAGAAAAAGAAAGACGATAGCCAAGCTACGCAGAGCAAGCGCATGTTCGGAGTCGTCCCCAATTTTGGAGCGGTGAACGCCAACGCGCAGCTTCCGCCGATGTCCACGCGCGAGAAATTCGTGCTGGCCTCGAAGGATAGCGTCATCGATTACTCGTCGTACACCTGGGCCGGAATCCTGGCTGGACAGGCCATGCTCATGAATTCCGATCCTGAATTGGGGCACGGAGTCGCCGGTTACGGACGCTATTATTGGCGCACATTCACCGACGGAGTATCGGGGACTTTTTTCACCGAAGCCATTGTCCCCGCGCTCACGCACGAGGACCCGCGCTATTACACCCTGGGTAAGGGAGGGTTTTTCCACCGAACGGGCTACGCGATATCCCGTGCCTTCGTCACCAAGACAGATGCTGGAGGCAACGCCTTTAACTGGTCCGAGGTAGGAGGCAACGCACTGGAAGCTGGCTTGTCCAACGCCTATTATCCGCCTGAGGAGCGCGGCGCCAGTCAAACTGCCGTGAACTTCGCAGTGCAGATGGAATCCGCTGTCCTCAATCACGTCTTCCAGGAATTCTGGCCCGACATCCGCAAGAACGTTTTTCACCGCAAATAGCTTCACGCGCCACCCGCCGGTCGTGCGCAAACTGAATGAGCGGAGCGGCAAAGTGTCCGGTAATTTTAAAAACGCGAAAAATTGGCGATTAGAAATGGGGGCGCGTATTTGTTTTGTGCAAGTTAAGTCGATGTCTAATTCCGGACAGTGGATTAGAAATGAGGGGCGATGGGGTGCTGGTTTGTAGCGCAGAGCCTCGCCGTTTGAGGTTCTGCGGCTTTTCGCCCTTGAGTCTCTGCGGCTTTCATGGCTCTCGCGTTTTCGGGGAGTTTTTGACGGCTCCGGGATGACTTCTGGCCCGTTGGACCCCACTCGTGTCGCCGCTCGCATCATCGAATTTTCGCTCTCCTCGACGCTAGCACGTTGCGCGGCGCGAGGATAGATGTGGCGGCTGTGGTGTTAGGCGGGACGAGTGACGAGTGGAATCTGTCAGCGCAACGTAGGGAAGGGGTTCACCCCGCCCGTTTGCTTCGACCCGCGAAGAGCGAAAAGCCGCAGAACCTCGAACGGCGAGGCTCTGCGCTACCTACTGCGCCTCATGCGTTAAAACCCCTGAATTTTTGGGCCTGTTCGGCACGGCCCTTCGTGCATCCCTTCCTGCGTCAGGGCGGGCAGGATGAACTAAAGGCGTGCCATGACCAGGGCTGGATGCTCGAGACTCGCCGCTGGGCGCGTGAAACCACACGTCACTTTCGCGGCACGCGGTTCGCTCGAATCCGTTGACGGCTTTCCGCACGAATGTTCCAATAGTGGCAGGAATGGCGCCTCCTGCCCCGACGGCGGAAGCGTGCCTGAGGTATCGACGTTGCCCACGATCCTGGTTGCGGACGACAACAGCAACATTCAGAAGATGGTGTCGCTCGTCTTCGAAGAGAAAGGCATTCGTGTGGTTGCGGTAGGCAATGGAGAAGCCGCCTGCCGGAAGATACCTGAAGTGCGTCCCGACATCGTGCTGGCCGACGTGTTTATGCCGGTGCGAAATGGCTATGAAGTCTGCGAGTTTGTTAAACAGAACTCACAATTCGCGCACGTCCCCGTGATCTTGCTCGTGGGTGCATTTGATCCGCTAGACGAAAAAGAAGCGCATCGCGTGGGAGCGAACGGCGTGTTGAAAAAGCCATTTGTGCCGCCTGACCCGCTGATCGCGATGGTCACTTCCCTGCTGCCGAAGATCGAGCCGGTCGTCGCGCCGCCAGCGCCTCCGAAGGAAGAAATTCCCGAGCCGCCGGCATGGAAGCCGAAACCTCGCCCGCCCATTCCGGAATTCGAAGAGCCAGAGGGTGTACCGCCGGAGTTTGCGTTTGGCGCCACTCCTGCCAGGGATTTCGAGGTCGCCACTCCGGAGGCAAAGCATGCCGACGAAGACGAAGAGGACTTCGAAGAAAGCGAGTGGAAGAAGCGGCGCAAAACCATGGAATATGAAATTCCGGCGTCCGAGTCCGCAAGCATGGTCGAAAAACTCGCGGGCGGAAAGATGGCGCCGGATGATTCGGAAACACTTGAGACGAGCGTTCACTCAAAAGCGCACGTGCCCTTTGGCGGCGCGAATGTCCCCGAAAAAATAGAGTCCAGTTCCACGGGCGCCCGGACCAAGTGGATGGACTTGATGGGAATCGCGGAGTCCAAAACGGCTGAGCCGGATGTGGAGGAAGCGCCCGAAGCGGCGGCTCCGGTGCACGAAGAGCCAACGTCAAGCCCGGTTTCGAGCGAACCCTCGAACGGAACGTCGAATCAGTTCGCGATCACAAAAATGGAAGATGCGCCGCATTACGTGTCGCGCGAAACATTACCGCAACACAGTGATGCGGGGCAGGAACATGCAAGCGCGCAGCAAACGGAATGGCCCGCGCCGCCCGCGGAAGTGATTCCCTTCCCCGCGCCGGTGGAGTCTTCTTCCACCGCGTCGCACACGCCGGAGGGGGCGGCTCCTGCGGATATTATCTTGGAAGAAACATCCGATGCAGCGGGGTCCTACACGATCGAGGATATGAGCGCTGCGTTGGCGGAATCGGATAGCGCGCCATCCCAAGGACATTACGAAGCACCGGCGGTGGAAATTTCTGCTACCGAGTCTTCAGTCGAAGCAGAAATTCCCGAGAAGTCTGCCGCATCCGTGATGGAAACGGCGCACGCGGCATCCACCGAGAAAGCTATTTCCGAAGCTGTGTCCGCTGTGACCGCCAAGAATGCGGAAATGGATGCGGCCGCGATTGACAGCGTCGTGGCAAAGCTGCTCGAAAAGCTGCAGCCTCAGATCCACGAAGCCCTCTCAAGCGGCGTTCTTCGCCCGTTGGTCGAAGAAATGCTGAATCGCGAACGCGACAAGAAGTAACTCCTCAGCTTGGACCGAATCACTCACCTGTCCCCGATTTGACGCGCCACGCAATTGCCTCGTATAGTTGATGGTTTCACGCATCTCCAAAAAACGCACAGGGACGCGGCGAAACCGTTAGGCTCAGATCACAATGGCAAGCGAAATTCCCAAAGCATACGAACCTCAAGAAATTGAACGGCGCTGGGCGCAGACCTGGTTCGAAGAGAAACTTTACCGCGCCGACGC
>DASRQP010000235.1:0-4269 GCA_035696585.1 Candidatus Acidiferrales bacterium
TACACGGCGGGGCATTTCTCGTTCAACATTCCGGGAGGAAGATGCGAAGCGTGCCAGGGCGACGGAACAGTGACCGTTGAGATGAGATTCCTGGCGGACGTGGAATTGATTTGCGAGGAATGCAAAGGGACGCGATACAAGAGCGGAATTCTCGACGTGCGCTACCACGGAAAGAATGTGCATGACGTGCTGGATATGACCGTGCACGAAGCGCTGGCGTTTTTCGCGGGCACGCCGAAAGTCACGACGAAGCTGAAAATCCTGGAGGAAGTTGGCCTGGGATATTTGCGGCTGGGGCAATCGGCGTCGACGCTGTCCGGCGGCGAGGCGCAACGTTTGAAACTGGCAGCGCATCTTACGCGGCAAGAGAACACGGGGGTCCTGTATATTTTCGATGAGCCGACTACAGGGCTGCATTTCGACGACATTTCAAAATTGCTGGCGGCATTCCGGAAATTGCTCGAAGGCGGGGCCTCGGTGCTGATCATCGAGCACAATCTGGACGTTATTAAATCGGCGGATTGGGTGATCGATCTGGGGCCCGAGGGCGGAGAGCGCGGCGGACGCCTGGTGGCGTGCGGAACGCCAGAACAGGTGGCGCGGAATGCGCAGTCGTATACGGGCAAGTTTCTGGCGCGCGTGTTGAGCGAAGGCACGCACGAAAACGCAAATCATCGCAATCATACTTCATGAGATTCTCGCGAAACGCGGCCGCGATTTTGCTGTTGGTGATTTTTGCGGCTGCACCTCGAACGGCCAATCCACAATCGAGACAGAATTCGCGTCGGCGTACCATCGCTGCTTCGCCGCAGGAACAGGCCTTGTACGATTTGTTGGTGCAAGCGAAAGCGGCGGCCGATAAGAACGACTACGTGACGGCCGCGACGGACTACGAGAAATATCTAGCGCAGAAGCCGGACGACGCGATGGCGCATTTCGATTTGGGCTACGTTTACACCGCGCAGAAAGAGAAAGACAAAGCCGTCGCGGAATATCGGAAAGCGATAGCGCTCAATCCGAAAATGGCGCAAGCATATCTGAATTTGGGAATCAGTTTGCTAGACGATGACGCGAAAGCGGCGATTGCTCCATTGCAAAAGGCGACGGAGCTGAATTACGACTATGCGCAAGGCCACTATCTTTTGGGGACGGCGCAGGAGCGCGCGGGCGAATCGGCGGACGCGGTGAAGGAATATACGATTGCGGTGAAACTCGATTCCAATGATTATCCGGAGCACATCGCGCTGGCGCGCGCGGAACTTGCGGCAGGAAACGCGAGCGCGGCGGAGCCGGAATTTCGAGAAGCGCTGAAACTGAAGGCGAACGACGCTGAGTCCGAGCTGGGATTGGCACAAAGTCTGATTGAGCAGAAGAAATCGGCGGACGCGGCGGCGGCGCTGGACAAGTATTTGAGAGGAAATCCGGACGACGCGAAGGCGCGTGTGTTGAGGGCGTCTCTGCTAACCGATGTGGGCAGGAACGACGAGGCGCTAGCGGAATTGGATCGCGCCGCCAAGGGCACAACTCAAACGCTTGAAGCATTGAAATTGCGCGGCGTGATTTATTATAGGAAGAACGATTTCGAGAAAGCAGCGAACGCGTTGCAGAAGGCGGCAGCGATCGCTCCGCAGGATGCCGGCATTCGAGCGAGACTGGGGCACGCCTTGCTGGAAACGAAAAACTATGCGGGAGCGACGCAGCAGCTGAGTGAGGCGTTACGTCTCGATCCGAGTTCGAACGACGCACTGCGGGATCTGGTGGCTGCCGAATATTTGGGGAAGAATTATCCGGCGACGCTGGCGGCCCTGGATCTGTTGGACGCGCGGGAGACTCCGAAGCCCGGAGCCTGGTTCGTGCGCGCGACGTGTTATGACCACATGGGGCAAGCGAAAGAGGCTCTGGATGCGTACCGGAAATTTTTGGCGATGAATACGGACCAGACAAGCAATGAATATTTTGAAGCGGCCGGGCGTGTGCGATTCCTGGAACGAGTGGTTAAGGAAAAAGGACACTGACATGGCCCGAGCCGTTCTGCGAAGGACCGCGTTGCGAGTCGCGATTCCCGCGCTGGGGATCCTTTTTTGCAGCATGGCACTGGCGGCGCAAACGGCGCGCGTGCAAAGGGACATCGCGAAGTACGAGGCGAATTATGAGAGTAAGACAAATCCTGTGGATCGCGCGAAGGCACTGGTGAAGCTGGGGCGCGCGGAATATGCTGCGGCGAGACAGGACATCGATGCAGGAAACGTGCGAGGGGCATTCGAGTTTCTGGCGAAATACAATGAGCAAGCGATTACGGCGCATGATGCGCTCGAAAAAATGGGCGTGGATGCGGAAAAACATTCGAACGGATTCCGACAGCTGGAAATTTCCGTGCGCGAGAGTCTGCGGGAGCTTCGAGAAATAATGGGGCGCGTTCCACTGGAACAGCGGGAATCGTTCGCGGCGCTGGAAAAAGACCTGGACGCTCTGAACCAGAAACTGATTCTGGAATTGTTTCCACGGCAGCCAGGGCACAAGTTCGAGAACGAAAAGAAACATTTGTAGGAGGACGCCATGAGAAACAAACACATTTTGAGGGTAGCGATGGCGTTGCTTGCGTGCCTGGCCGCCGGCGCCGCGTGCCATATGGCCGCGCATGCGCAGGAGAAGCCCGACTTTTTGAGTCCGGAGGAAGGGGACAAAATCCGCGACGCGCAAGATCCAAATGAACGTGTGAAATTGTTTTTGGATTTTGCGGCCGACCGGCTGAAGAAACTGCAATATGAATTGCAGCTTAAATCGCCGCAGATGCACAAGGATCAACTTCTGAATGGCTTGCTGAGCGCGTACGCGGGATGCATTGACGAGGCGGCCGACCGCATCCAGGAAGGGCGCGAAACGAATCCGAACATGCGCGCAGCAATCAAGGATATGCAGAAACGCGGGAAGGAATATTTGGACGCGCTGCAGAAAATCGAGGGAGCGGGAGATCCCGAATTGAGCGCATTCAAGGATTCGCTCGATGATGCGATTGAGGGCACGCAGGACGCGCTGAAGGAAGCAAACAAGGCGTCGAAGGAATATGGCGCGGTACCGGTGCGGAGAAAACCTTGAGTCGAAGGCGAACAATTCGAAATGAGCGGCATGTGCCGGGAGGGCCGCTCGTATTTCAAAGAATGTACACGCGGCTGAATTGCGAGGGCCGGCCGCCGCAGTTCGAAGTGGAATTCTATCCTTACGCGAATCTGACACATTCGATACGGTTGCGGCGCGAAATTGCGCACGTGAGGCTCTCGGATTTATTACGCGAGGCCCCGCTTGAAGTCATGGAAGCAGCAGCGGCGATTTTGCTGGCGCGGCTTTACCGAAGGCGGCTGCCGCGCGAAATGCTGCACACGTACAGGCAATATTCCCATGGCGAGGCGACGCGACGGCGATTGCACGCGCTGCGACGAAAGCGGGCACGCCCCAAGATTGTTCGCGCGCGCGGTGAGCATTTTGATTTGGAGCCGATGTTCGACGAACTGAACGGAAGATATTTTCGGGAGGCGTTGGCGCGCCCGAAGATTGGATGGAGTGCGAAACGCTGGCGCAGCCAGTTGGGAACGTACGATCCCGCGCTCAATCAGATCGCGATTAATTGCGCGCTCGACCGCCCAGACGTGCCGCAATACGTGATCGGCTATGTGCTGTATCACGAGATGCTGCACCAGAAGCATCCGATGAAACTGGCGCGGTGCAGGCTGGAATCACATTCGCGGGCTTTCCGGGAAGAAGAAAAAAAGTTCGGCGAGTATCAGCGGGCCATGAAATTCCTGGCGCGATTCAGGTGACATCTTTCGAGCGATGTCCTCACCCAGAAGAAAGCAAGCAACGATCGTAAAGCTCTAACGCGCGGCGAATTTGTCTTTCTGAAGTTTTTCTTCGAGCTTGGCGATTCGGTCGCGGACTTTCTTGGACTCGGGAGTATCCGGTAGAATTTTTAAGTAGCGCTGGTAATAATCGATGGCGGTGGCGGGATCGTCTTTTTTCTCGTAGGCTTGGCCGAGCTGGAGGCAAGGCTCGGCGTAATTCGGTTTGTATAGCATGGCGTCCTTGAAACGAGCGATCGCTCCAGTGACGTCGCCGCGCTTCATATAGAACTTGCCGACTTCGACGTCGTGCACCGCGCGCATGGGATTGTAAGTGGGAGCGGCGGAAGGCGCAGGTGGATTTTGCGCGAAGGCGATCCCGCAAAGCAGCAAAAGCGCAAGAGCGACCGGGAGTTTCGAGAGGATCCTCACAGTT
>DASRQP010000236.1:0-6436 GCA_035696585.1 Candidatus Acidiferrales bacterium
TGCTGGACGCGAATAATCGCGTCGTGCCGTTCAACGATCCCGAGAAATTCGGGAAGGCCGTGCATCTGCAGGACCTGCATCTCGAAAAAGGAATGCAGTGCGTCGATTGCCATTTCGCGCAGGACGCGCACGGCACGGGGAAACTTTACAACGAGCCTCGCGCGGCGATTGCGATTCACTGCACCGATTGCCACGGCACAATTCGGGAAAAGTCGACGCTTGTCACGTCAGGACCTGCGTCGCCCGAGGGCGGAATTAATTTGGCGGCATTGCGCACACCGTGGGGCGAGCGTGAGTTTTACTGGCAGGACGGCAAATTATTTCAACGGTCCATGATGCAGCAGAATTTGCAGTGGGAAGTGACGCAGGTGCTGGACACCATCACGCCGGGAAATCCGCACTACAACGAAAAGTCACGGCTGGCGAAAACGATTCGCACCGACGGCGCGACATGGGGAGACGTGCCCGCCAGCGACGCGGCTCTGGCGCATCCGAGAAGCTCGATGACGTGCTTCGCGTGCCATTCCTCATGGACGCCGAATTGTTTTGGCTGCCATTTGCAAATGACGGCGAACAATCGCCGCAAAATGCTGCACAACGAAGGAACGGTAACGCGGAATTGGACGAGCTACAACTTTCAGGTATTGCGCGACGACGCGTACATGCTGGCTATCGATGGCACGGTGACTGGGCATCGCGTCGCGCCGGCGCGCTCCAGTTGCGCGATTTTGGTGAGTTCGCAAAACGCGAATCGCGACTGGCTCTACTACACGCAGCAGACCGTTTCCGCGCCGGGATTCAGCGGGCAGGCGTTCAGCACATACGTGCCGCATACCGTGCGCGCGACAGAGACAAAACAGTGCACCGATTGCCACGTGTCGAGCGCCCGTGACAACAACGCGTGGATGGCGCAAGTGCTGCTGTTGGGCACAAATTTCCTGAATTACGAAGGGCGATACATTTACGTCGCGGAGGGCAACAAGGGATTCTCAGCCGTCGCTGTCGCCGAGCACGACGATCCGGACACAATCTACGGCAGCGATTTTCAGAGCGTCGCGTATCCGGACGATTACAAGAAATTTGTGACCGGTAGACGGCGGCTCAGCGCTGCGTATCACCATGAAGGGAAAAACATTCTCAGCGTGCAGATGCGCGGCGAGTACGTGTATGCGGCGATGGGCGCGGGAGGCTTCCGCGTTTTCGATATCGCGAATGTCGATAATAAAGGATTCTCGGAGAAAATCGTGACCGCTCCGGTGTCGCCGCTGGGCCAGAGATTGTACGTGAAGACGAAATACGCCACAGATGTTGCCACGCCGACGACACTGGCAGTCGACCCCACGCGCACCGAGTTCGCGCAGAATCAGGAGCAACGGATAAATTTGATGTACGGATTTCTGTACGTCACGGACAAGTACGAGGGACTTATCGTCGTCGGCGATCCGAATTTAAAGGGCAAAGCGCCGGGCGTGTCGACGTTGCTGAACGGCAACCCCGAGGATAATTTTCTCAAACGCGCGGTGACGTTCAATCCCGGCGGGATTTTGAATGGCGCGCGCCGAATCGCGATTGCCGGCACGTATGCCTATATTTTGTGCGACAAGGGACTCGCCGTCGTTGATTTGAATAATCCGCTGGCGCCGCGCGTGGTGGCGCAAATCGGCGCGCCGGAATTGAATCAGCCGCGCGGAATTGCGATTCAGTTTCGCTATGCGTTTGTGGTGGATCGCGATGGATTGAAAGTTCTCGACGTCACGCAACTCGACAAGCCGCGCGTGGTGCCGAACGCAGCGGTGCCTTTTGTGGACGCGCGGAACGTTTATGTTGCGCGAACGTATGCGTATGTGTCCGCGGGCAGTCAAGGGCTCGCGATTGTGAATGTCGAGCGGCCCGAGCACCCTGTGATGGATGGAGTATTCAACGCGGGCGGAGCGATGAACGATGTAAACGACGTGAAACTTGGCGCAACGGCGGCGAGCATTTTTGCGTATGTTGCCGACGGCAAGAATGGCGTTCGCGTGGTGCAACTGATCGCGCCGGAAAATGATCCGCGTTTCGAAGGCTTCAGCCCGCGGCCGATGCCGAAGCTCGTTGCGACATATCGCACGGCTGGACCGGCGCTGGCGGTTTCCAAGGGAATTGACCGCGACCGCGCCGTCGACGAGAGCGGAAACCAAATCGCGGTGTTCGGGCGACGGGGCGCGCGGCCATTCAATCTGGAAGAAATGCAGCGGATGTATTTGCGCGACGGAAAACTCTACACCGTGACGGATGCGCCGCCGGGAAAACCGCAATCGATGGGCGTCGTTCAAAGCGCCGAGAAGTGGATCGGCGGCTGGTTGAAGAAAGCCGGCGGAGAGTGATCCTCAGTTAGTCATCGACCAATAATCGACGCGAGCGGCGGATGCGGAACGAAGTTGCGCGAACTCTTCAGCAAATCGGGAAGCGAGAATTTCCCCGGATAAACTTTCTCCTGCGACCAATCATGATACGTGTGGCATTCGAAGCAGCCGGACGGAGCGGCGGAAGCGCGAGCGGCGTGGCATTCCTGGCAAACGCGGACGCTCGGGAGATTCACGTCTGAAGTGAGTTGGCTCGAGGCGATGCTTGCATGGCAACTGGCGCAGATGACCATGCGATGCGCGTCGTGGCTGAAGACGGCGTGCGGCAGCCAGCGCGTGGTGATACGCGAAGGAGCAATCGCGGGCAGCGAGTTCCCTCCTGAAAACTTCAGCGTGTGGCATTCAGAACAAGTCTTGCGCCAAAGCAAATCTTCAGACGCCGCCACTTGCTCCGCAATCCATCCTTCGCGTGTGACGGCACGCACATTCTGCGCGGCAGGTTGCCCGGGCAAACGCGGGAGCGTGACCGGTTCTCGCACAGCATCAGGATGGGCGGCAGCGTAGTCCTGGAATTTTTTCATCAGGAACGCGTGCACGATTTCGGGTTTGTCGTGCGGGACAGCGTCGGCAAATCGCGCGTCGAATTGTAGAGCGTGGCATGAGAAACATGTATTCGCGTAAGTCGGCGGCGCCATGTATGCGAGCTCGGCGCGTTTTTGCACGGCGGTCGTCGGATGAAAACTGCTCGGCATCGTAACGGGCTGGGAAGCGTATTGCGCCCCTCCGGAAAAAGTGACAGCGTCAACGCCCAGCGCGCCGTAAGGCCACGAGCCGCGCGGCGTGCCGGGGCGATGACAGTCATTGCATGCGAGATTCACGCGATGCCCTCCGGGACCGATGAGGCTCGCTTGCAGATGGACCTGGTGATTGAACTTGATGGCGCCCGGGTCGCTGAAATTATCGCGCAAGGGCGCGAATTCCGGATGGCGCGCGAATGACAGAACCGTGCGAGCGAAATGTGGAGCGCCGGCGCGCGTCGAAAGATCGCCGTGGCATTGCGTGCACGACGCGTCTCGCACAGCGATAAGCGAAATGCGGCCTTGATGCTCCCCATGGCACGAAGAACAGGCCGGCGTAAATTTTTGTTCCGCGTGATGAATGGGGCCGTCGTGGCACGCCAGGCAAGCTTGATCGGTTACAGGATGGCGAAACGAAATCGTGTCCGCGACGTGGCACGCCGAGCACTTCTGCGCAAAGAAAGCGTGCGGTGCGGACAGCGGACCCATGCTATAGGGCGCGCGATTTTTTGCAAATCCGGAAACCACAAGCCAGAGAAGCGCGGCCGCGGGCAACGCAAGAGAAAGGATAAATCTCCAGCGGCGGAGCGGCTGCGGCTGCTTGAAGTACGACAGCTCGATGCGCTGCGCCAGCTTTTTTGCCGTTCGCGGACGACGTGGCAAATCTTCGCTCCCAATTCCCTTTCAGTTAGAAACGTAACGCCATAACCACATGCACGGCGGCCAGCGCCAGCAGCGCGTATGACAATGGAACATGAACGAGCAGCCACGCGTGCAGCATGCGGTGCAGACGCGCCTGGCGGCTCAGTTGGCGTTCTTCTTCGCAGATGCTTTCCAAATCTTTCAAAGTAGCGTGAAATTCGGGCGGCAGGCGAAGACGCAGTTCCTCAAAAATGCCAAATGCCTGCGGCGAATCGGCGAGCGGCGAACGGCTGCGCGCGGGATCTTCGACAAACGGACGCATGCGCCGAAGATAAAATTCGCGCAATTGGTCGCGGGCTTCTTCGCTGACCTCGACGCCGACCTCGACCGCGGACGCGGAACTGTCACCGCCCGGAGCCGTTCCCATCTTTGCAGTCCCGTCGAGCGAGCCGCAGGCTGCCGTGGCCAGCTGATCGGCTTCTTCGCGAAGTTGTGCGCGAATGTGATCAATCTGCTCGTAAATCGTTTCCATGGGAATTTCGGCGGTGATTTTGCGCGGAATATAAATTTGGAGGGCCGCGCCAAAAATGCCGCTGGCAATCACGATGAAGAACAAAATCATCAGCACCAGAGTGAGCGTGCCGCGCATGTGAAACCCGGCGTGGAAGAGAATAATTGGCAGGCTTGCGAGTCCCAGCCACAGATGGCCGCGCATCCACGTCTGCGCGCGGCCGATGCGCCACACAGGAACTTTCTTGCGCGCGCCGAGGAGGCCCGCAAAAATCATCAGCGCAAATCCTGCAATGCCAAAGGAAAGCCCGATGGTGCTGCCGCCGCGAGGGCCTTGCGGAGAATTCAAGGCATAAGGAATGTAGATCGCCGCGGCGATGGCCACGAGAATCGCGGTTGCAATCATCCATTTGCGTTGAGTGCGATCGAGTAGCACGCTGCTTCTCAATCCCGCTTCGATTGCGCCAGAAGCGCACCGAAAAATTTGCGCGGATCAACGCGATGCGCCGCGTCGTGCGGGCACGCGTAGACGCAGCTCGGTTCCGCATGCTCTGTGCAGAGGTCACATGAAGTAGCTTTTTGTTTCATGACGGCGCGCGTCCGGCCCGGCGAATCCGCATCGGCAATTTGAACGGGAAACGGATGCATGTTGATATTGCCGTAGGGACAATTCTTCGCGCACAGGCCGCAACCGATGCACCAGTCTTCGATAATGACTTCGAGCGAGTTGCGTCTGCGAATCGAGCCAACCGGACAGCCCACCATGCACAGCGGGTCGCGGCACTGGCGGCAGGAGGTCGCGACAAGATATTTATCGAAGCGCAGGCCTTCGCGAATCAGGCGTGTGACGCCGTCGTGCGCGTCGGCGCAAGCGCGCACGCAAGCATCGCAGCGCGTGCAACGCTCGAGATCGAGAATCAGCAGGCTTTGCGCCTCCATCAGGCCTTGCGCCAGAAAATCCTGCAGCGGCGTCGATTCGACCAGCGCGAGGCGTTCGCGATTTTCGCGTTGACGCTCGAGCGCGACAGATTCGAGGCTGCTGCGAATCTCCGGAAACTGCTCGAGCATCAGCCGAAACTCCTCCGCCGCGATGCGCACGACCTCGACGTGGTCGAGCGCGGTGCATGAAGCGGTCCGGACTCCACCTCCGAGCAAACCTATCTCGCCAAAATAACCGCCGCGGCCGAGGTACGCGAGAATCATTTCCGAGCCGGGATGCGCCTGCCAAACTTTCACGAATCCGATGCGCACAAGATAAAAACTGTCGGCGGGTTCGCCCTGCCGGCAAATGATCTGCCCCGGTGAGTAGCGGACGAGTTCAACTTTGTCGCGCAGGTGATCGATGAAACTGGCGGTGAGTCCCGAAAAAACCGGAACGCTACGCAGATGAGAATCCAGCGCGCGGCGACGATAATTCTCTTCGATCTGGCCGCGGAAATTCTTGTTGCGCTGCAGAATGTCCAGAACATTCCGAAGCATTTCAAGAGCAGTAACGTCCGTCGTGGCGCGCACGGTGGCGGAACGCGGATAAAAGCTCATGCACGTCATTTCACCGAATAAATCGCCGGGACCGAGTTCGGCGACGGGCTTTTCGAGCGGCAGATCCGCCGGGCCGTCGATGGGAATCGTGCGACGCACCGATTCTTCGTCGCGATGATCTTCCGCGCCGCGAGCGAGGCGGCTCGACAGTTTGCTGAAAAAACCTCGCGCGCCGCCTTCGGTTTTCACGTGCCCCATTTGCGCGTTGATGGAAACCTGCGCGCGGCCTTCGAGCATGTAAAACGCGGTCGAGCCGTATTCGCCTTCGCGACAAATCATTTCGCCGGGACGAAAATGTCGAACGACAATGGCTCCCCGATTCAATTCCAGAAACGTGCCGGAGACGCCGGCGAACACGGGCAATTCGTGGAGAACCTCGGGCGAAGCGGGTTCGCCTGTGCGAAGCGAAGTACCAACGTGAAATTTGTTTGTGAGCGCGCCGGTGGGACACGAAATCATGCATTCGCCACAGGAAACACAGGAAGAATTGCCCATGGGCAGGTTCTGGTCGAAGGCGATTCCCGTGCGGTAGCCTTTGCCCATGCGGCCCAAAACGTCGTTGTGACGAATGTCGTCGCAGCCGCGAATGCAGCGATCGCAGAGGAT
>DASRQP010000237.1:0-2575 GCA_035696585.1 Candidatus Acidiferrales bacterium
GAATTTCATCCGCCGTGACGATCCATGGGCCCAGCGGACAAAAGCTGTCGATGCCCTTGCAGAAGCTGAAAACTCCTGATTTCATTTCGCGCCGCTGAATGTCGCGCGCCGTCACGTCGTTGAAGATGACGTATCCCCCGATATAGTCCGTGGCCTGTTTCGCTGAAAAGAATTTCCCGGGCTTTTTCAACACCACGGCGAGCTCCAGCTCATAATCAAGCTCTTCCGTGATGTGTTCCGGATAAACCACCGGCTCGTCTGGCCCGATAATCGCGTCCACATTCTGAAAGAAAACAATCCACGGCAGCACGGGATGGGAAAACCCGGCTTTTTCTGCTTCTTCGTGGTGCTCTCTGAAATTACCGGCGGTGTGAAAGAACTTTTTCGGGACGATCGGAGCCCGTAATTTCACCCCGCCCCGCGCGTAGGTTATCGTTTCGCCCGCTGGACCGGTCAACTCCGCGCCGGCCGCGCTCACAAATTGCAACGCTTGCTGTGCGGCCTCCAAACTTCTGTCGCCGCCTTCGAATAATTGGCGCATCTCTGGAGGAACACGCGCCGCAGCCATGCGCAGATAAGCGCCTTCGTGCTCCTTCTCGCGCAAATACATCGCGTAGGCAAGATTCAGGTCCACGATCGACCCATTTGGCGTAGCTGCGCCGACCCTCCGCCGATGCGCCGCGTCTTCGAATGTAACCAGTTTCATATCACCGCGCGCCCTTCCTGAAGCACATGCATGCACACAAAATGACTTTTTATCTTACAGTCCGGTCGCGGTTCTTGTCCATCAAGGAAGGGAATTTCGACGAAGCGCTTAGACGGTTTTATCCTTCGAATAGCAGATTCGTTCCAAATTGCATTCGATGCAGCGTGGCTTTCGCGCTTGGCAAACGCGCCTGCCGTGCCAGATGAGTTGGTGCGAAAAGAGAATCCAGCGGTCCTGCGGAATCACCTTCATAAGGTCCTGCTCGATTTTCTTCGGGTCGGTATTCTTCGTCAGGTCCAGCCGTCCGGACACCCGTTGCACGTGCGTATCGACCACCACGCCTGACGCGATTCCAAACGCCGTACCCAGCACCACGTTCGCCGTTTTGCGCGCCACGCCGGGAAGCGTTAGCAACTCTTCCATCGTCCGAGGAATGTTGCCGCCGAATTCCTCGATGATGCGTTTGCTCGCGCCCATGATGGACTTCGTTTTGTTCCGAAAAAATCCCGTGGGCCGGATGTCTTGCTCCAGTTCCTGAGGATTCGCGTACGCGAAATCCTTCGGAGTCGGATATTTGGGGAAAAGCGATTTCGTGACGATGTTGACGCGTTCGTCGGTGCACTGAGCAGACAGAATCGTTGAGATAAGCAGCTGAAACGGATTCTCGTGTCGCAGGGCGCAAGTCGCGGCGGGATACGCTTCGTCCAGTTTCTTCAGAATCGTTCGAACGCGCTTCGGATCCGTCCCTCGCGTCATTCCACCGCGAGCGGATGTTCTTCTCACGCTTTCATTTCTCTTTAGTTTTTTCGCCATGGCGTTGCGGCGAAGAAATATACCACACCACGCGCAACTCGGCCTCGCTCTCGATCGCGCGGCGATTGAAACGCGGTCGAGCCGCACCTGAAGCAAGCCCCAAGAGTTCGCGAAACACTTTCGCGCACGCAATCGAAACTGCTGCCAACGTCTTGACTCGGGACGCGCGTCACCATAAAGTGTTATCGGAGTGCGATGAGTCGCGGCGAAACCTCTGGTCTGCTTCGGGCGCTAAGTCTTAGCGCGGGGTTTTCTCGGCAACTGTGCGGCAGGCTTGGCAATGGCACTTCATTCCCCAACGTTGCGCCCGTAGCTCAGCTGGATAGAGCGTCTGGCTACGAACCAGAAGGTCGGGAGTTCGAATCTCTCCGGGCGCACCAGTCCTCTTCTTGTTCTTGCTGATTCTCAAAAAAATTCAGGAATCTTCGCTGTTCCCGCCAATTTACTTGTTTGCCCCTGCGCCCGTCGCGGCACGCTGCGCGGGAACGGCCAGTGATCCCGGACCAGGCTCTGGTACGGGCTTGGGCATGTCCTCTGCCTTGTAACGAGGTACCATTTGATCGGCCATCGCCACTGCGTACACGGCCGATGCAATCTCCACCGCACCTTCGCGCACGTCCTCCTCGTAAATCCGTTCGTACGTGTCCAGATTCGTGTGATGCGTGAAGCTGCCGTAATCAAACGGGTCCTGCGCCAGGCCGATGCCCGGCAGTCCGGCGTTGTTGAATGAAGTGCTGTCGGTTCCGCCCGTCGCTCGACTCGCGCTTGCGCTCACGCCCGTGAACCCCCAATTCTGAAACGGCAGCAGCGCGTCGCGAACCATTGTAACCGCGTACGCCGGACCAAATACGCTAGCGCCCCGAGGCTTGCCTGTGCCGGAATCAATGTTGAAATATGCATCCAGTTTTGCGTACTCCGGCTTGGGGTCTTCGAAACTGCCAAAGTGCTGCTTCACGTACGCGAGCGAGCCCAGCAAGCCCTCTTCTTCGCCGCTCCACAGCGCCACACGAATCGTCCTTCGCGGTTTCATGTGAAGCGATGCCAGTATCCGTACCG
>DASRQP010000238.1:0-2788 GCA_035696585.1 Candidatus Acidiferrales bacterium
CGTCGACACCTGACCGTCGAGCGTTTGCAACACATATGTGTAGGTTCCTTGGAGCACGCCGGGTTTCGCTCCTGAAAATCCCTTCGCTGCCGCCAACCTCGCTGCGTGCTCGCCGATTCCCGCGCCACGCCCGCCAGCCTCCACACCCACCATTCTTACGTTGTCGTCATCCAAAAAATCATTGAACAGCCCAATCGCGTTGGAACCGCCTCCGACGCACGCAAAAAGCCAGTCGGGCAAGCGCTTTTCCTGTTGTAGAATCTGCGCTCGCGCTTCCTTTCCGATTACACTTTGGAAATCCCGCACCATGGCTGGATACGGATGCGCTCCCAGCACAGATCCCAGCAAATAATGGGTCGTATGAACGTTCGTGACCCAATCGCGCATTGCTTCATTGATTGCGTCCTTAAGCGTTTTGCTTCCGGCGTTGACGCCGATCACCTCCGCGCCGAGAAGTTTCATGCGGAAAACGTTTAGCCTCTGGCGCTCCATGTCTTCCGTGCCCATATAAACAGTGCATTCAAGCCCCAGCCGCGCCGCCACCGTCGCCGTCGCTACGCCGTGCTGCCCCGCGCCCGTTTCCGCGACCACGCGCCGTTTCCCCATTCGTGCGGCCAATAAACCCTGGCCCAGACAATTGTTGATTTTGTGCGCGCCAGTATGCAGAAGGTCTTCGCGTTTCAAGTAGATGCGCGGCCCACCGAGATGCTGAGTCAGTCGCGAAGCAAACTGTAGCGGAGTCGGTCTCCCCGCGAAATGCCGAAGCATATCGTCGAGCTCTCGCTGAAACCTCGCATCCGCGCGTGCTTCGGTGTATGCCCGCTCGAGTTCTTCAAGCGGCGCCATCAACGTCTCAGGGACATATCGTCCGCCGTAGGCGCCAAATCGACCGCGCGCGTCGGGAACAATCTCCGTTTTTGTGCTCATAAATCCTACTGACCTACGCGCCTGACTGCCGCCATGAGCTTTTGCACTTTTTTCGCGTCCTTTTTTCCGGCCCGGGTTTCGACTCCACTACAAACATCAAGTCCGAATGGCTTCACTTGTCGAATCGCGTCAGCGACACTCTCTGCGCGCAGGCCGCCAGCTAAAATCACAGAGCCATAACGTTTCGCATCGCGCGCGACGTTCCAATCGAACCGTTTGCCTGTTCCCCCGCGGCGCTTCACATCGTAGCCGTCGAGCAAAAATCCCGCCGCGCTTGCGTATCTCTTTAACTCGCTGACTCGGAATCGCGGTCCCACGCGGAACGCCTTGATCACGGGATATTCTCGCGCGAGTCGCTCCACTGCGGCAGGCGATTCCTCTCCATGCAGTTGGAGCATTCCCAGATTGGTTGTGCGCGCGATCCTTAAAACTGCTCTTGCAGAGCCATTCACGAACACGCCAACGGCTGTCACGTGACTTGGCATGTGGTCGATGATTTCTTTCGCGTGTGACACCGCAATTCTTCGCGGACTCTTCGCGTAAAAATTGAATCCCAGAGCGTCCGCTCCTGCGTCAATCGCGATTTCGGCGTCTTTCCAATTCGTAATCCCGCAGATTTTCACTCTTATTCTCATCGAATCCCCGCCAGAGCATTTGCCCCACCCGAGGACGTACCAAGCAACTCACGCAGTCCCGCGGACGGCTCCGGCATGGTCATCAGATGCTCGCCCACAAGAAAAGCATCGAAGCCGGCGCCGCGCAAACGTTCCAGATCGCCATGCGTGCGTATTCCGGATTCGCTCACCGCGATACATTCGTCGGGGATCTCTTGCACCAGCTCCAGTGACGTTTCCAGCCGAACGTCGAATGTCTTCAAGTCGCGATTGTTCACGCCGATAATTTTCGCTCCAATTTTTACCGCGCGCTTCAATTCGCTTAGGGAATGTACTTCGACAAGCGGCTCCATTTTCAACGCTCGTCCCAGTTCCAACAATTCCCTCAGCGTCCCGTCATCCAAGATCGCCACAATCAGCAAGAATGCATCGGCGCCCGCCGCGCGTGTCTCCCACACTTGCCACGGATCCACGATAAAATCCTTTCGCAGGATGGGGATCTTCGTCACTTTCGAGACGTCTTTCAAATCGCCAAGCGACCCCTGAAAGAATTCCTCTTCCGTCAGCACGGAAAGCGCGGCGGCCCCGGCAGCCTGTAACATGGGCGCAGCCGCTGCGGGCTGGTAATCCGCGCGCAACAGACCGCGCGATGGCGATGCTTTTTTCAGTTCCGCAATCACGTTGAATTCCGGGCGCGTGAGTGCTCCGGGAAAATCTCTGACCGGTGGCGCTTTCTTCTCCACCGCAAGCTTCAGCGCCACGTCCGGCAACACGCGTTTGCGATGCGCAATCGCATCGCGACGTCGCTCGACAATGCGCGCAAGTAGATTATTTGAGCTGGTTCCGGCTTCCATATTCGATCAGTTTCCAGTAAACGCAGGCTGCCAGAGATCCCCGTCACAGGCAGGGAAAATCGCTGCGACTATGCTAGTCTGCGCCTTGCTGCCATGTCAAAATTTTTCGCGTCGAATTCTAGCTGTGCCCTGAAATCGCAACTATGACAGCCAGCGAATTAGCGGTACTGAACGAAACCATCATTTCCTGCCATAGATGTCCGCGCCTGGTGCGCTATCGCGAAGCAGTAGCGCGGACAAAGCGCCGCGCTTATCTCGATTGGGATTACTGGGGCAAGCCGGTTCCTGGATTTGGCGATCCGCATGCCCAACTTCTGATTCTGGGGCTCGCGCCCGCGGCACATGGCGCGAATCGCACCGGGCGCATGTTTACGGGAGACCGCTCCGGAGATT
>DASRQP010000239.1:0-4619 GCA_035696585.1 Candidatus Acidiferrales bacterium
ACCGTAATGAAATCGGGAAGAATCGGTTGCCCGACTTTACTTGTGAAAGTCTGTCCTTCACTCGCGTCTTTCTGGCGAAAACCTTCCAGACGATGCCCGAGCACTTCGTGAAAGAAGACGGCGGCGGCGCGGCCAGTGAGAAGCGTGGGCCCAGCGAAAGGCTCGACGAGCGGAGCCTTCTGCAACGCGGCGACCTGCCCGCTCAATATACGGATTTGATTCATGACGGCGGCTTCGGTGGGCGCTTTGGACGGATCGACCCAATCGAAATTCGCGTAGCGTTCCAGGTCCATGCCGTCCGGAGCTTTGCCTTGCACAAATAATTCGAGGCGGTAGCGAATCTGGCCGAACGCCTGCTTCGAGCCTTCGCTATTCACGAAATATTGATTTGTCGCACCCGCCGTGAACGTGACGATGGAATTCAGCACCGCGGACGACGTGCTAAATGCCGCGGTGTACTGGCGGACTTTTTCCTCCCAGGGCTTGCGGTCCACGTGAAACGAAACCGCCGGGCCGATGGACACGTGCGGCTCTTCATGGGAAAAATCCGGCGCGCGCTGTTCGGCGGATTGCGCCTGCACTTCCTTGCTGGTCTGAACGGCGATGAACGCCTGAACAGCGGCGCGATATTGGCGGTCCGTTTCGCGCCAGATTTCGCGGCGCAATACAGGAATGTCGTCATCGAGCGTCGCTTGCGTGCCGGGACTGGTCCAGGCAGGCTCGCGGCCTTCAATCTTGTGCGTGTTGTCCAGGGTGTAGTCCCCGATGCGCGTCTGGACTTCGAGCCAGCGATTGCGGGCGTCGCTGGAGGAAAGCAGCGCGCCGTTGGAGCCCGAGACGTTCACATTTTCTCCGTCGGTAACGGTGTAAGCCACAAAATACGCCGGAGGATCGGCTTTGCCGTAAGCGGTGACTGTGCGCTGGAGTTCCTGCTGCAAGGCTTGCAGGACCGGTGGCGCGTTGGAATTGGAAGGAGAAGATTGCCCCGTTCCCGCCAGGCATATTCCGGCCAGACAAATTCCGGCCAAGCATATTCCGGCCAAGTGGGCGCTGGCCGCGGGAAGCGCGGCGGTGACGGCCCGAATTCGGGATGCGTTACGAAGGCGAATCATGCGAAGAGTTAAGATTCAACAGTGTAAGACAGGTCCATTCAATTCCCAAACAAATCGCCGCTGCGAGACTCCTGAAGAGTTACGGCCAAAAGCTTAGATGCACGAAAGGGCCGGAACGAGTACGGACTCGCGAAAAATATTTCTCACGCTCATCGAGGAGAGAAAAACTCGTGAATCAGCCGGAGATCTGGCGCTAAGGCTTCGATGCCGGCGGCGCCGCTGGGGCCGGCTTGGCGAATAAGGACGGATCCACCGTCGGATTGATATGGATATCCTGGATAGTGGCGTCGGTAAACTTGGCGCCGCTGCGGTATGTCACGCTCTGATAGGGGAACTGGCGGCCATCGACGGCGCGGAAATCGCTCCAGCGCTGGTCCGACTCTTCCGTCCCGGATTTGTATTTCGCGGCGATCAGAAGATGCGTGGTGGAGTCAAAATAGAGCTTGATGGCACCGAAGGAAGCGAGCCAGTTCACGGTGTCAGCCTTTTTGCCGTCGACTTCCTCTTCACCCAGATATTGGGCCTGAACGTTTCCGGCCAAGGCTTGCTGATAGAATCCCCATCCGCCGAAGAGACTGATGCCGCGCTGAAATTCACCGAATCCCTCCGCTGGAACGTCCCGCGTTCCCTGCGGGCTCTGGACCCATGCGGACTTGCCGTCGGAAACCTGGCTCATCTCGCCCATGGGAAGGGTGATCGTGGCGTGGACTTTATCGGGATAAGCGACTTGCCATTTCACAGCGATAGCCAAAGCGCCTTGCGGAGTATAAACATTGCCCTTCTCCGTGAATTCCACGCTTGAAATATTGCGAAGAGCGTCGCCGCCCGCCGCCTGGGCCGCGGCCATAACAACGTCATGCCCCTTGGCCAGGGATTCGGGCGTAGGCGCCGGCGCTGCCGCTTTCGGCTGGCGCAAATCGGGACTCAGCAAATCCAAGTCGCTGTACGGAATTTCTTCCCACTGCGCATCGGGGAACTCAGCCTTGAGCGCGGGAAGAAATGCGCTGGCGTTGCCCACGAGAACAACGTCGAGATCGTGCGCGTTGAAATATTGCTTTGCCATGTCGCGAACGTTGGCGTCAGTCACGTCCAGGATTTTCTGCTGGTAGGTGTCGTTGTAATCGTCGGGCAATCCGTATTCGGCGACGGCGAGAATGCGGCCCGCCACCTGCGACGCGGTTTCCGATTGGATCGGATAGACTCCGGAGAGGTAGTCCTGTGCAAACTTCAATTCCGCGGGCTTCGCGTCGCCCGTGGACATCTGCTCGATGAGGTCGACGACGAGCTTGGTGGCTTCCGCCGTGGCCGGGGTGCGGGTGAACGTATCGGCGACGAAATCGCCGGCGAAGCGATTCGAGTCGAAGGAAGAACTGGCGCCATACGTCAGGCCCTTCTTAATGCGAACTTCGGTATTCAGCCGGCTGTTATACCCGCCGCCAAAAATGCGATTGGCAACGAGCAGCGGAATGTAATCCGGATTATTGCGGCGAATGCCGAGTTTGCCGACGCGAATCTGCGTCTGCACGGCGTCGGGTTTGTCGAGCACGATGAAATGCAGGCCGGTGGTAGGCGCGGGAGCGGCGATTTCCTCCTGCGTGATTTCTTTTTTCTCCCACGAGCCGAAATATTTCTCGGCGAGAGCAAACGCGCGTTCGGGCGTCACGTCGCCGGAAAAAGCAATCAGAGTGTCGTTGGGGGCGTAATTGCCGTCGTGGAATTTCATCAGGTCGTCGCGGGTGATCTTCGCCACGGTTTCCGGCGTGCCGTCACCCGGCAGGCCGTAGGGCGAAGAGCCGTAGACGGTGCGGTCAAAAACGGCGGAGGCGAGGAAGCTGGGATCGCTGTAATTGACGCGCAGGCCGGAAAGGGCCTGCTCGCGTTGGCGCTCGAGTTCTTCTTGCGCGAACGCCGGATGAAGAATCGCGTCCGAGAGAAGATCCATTCCAAGATCCAGGTCGCGCGACACAACCGTGAGCGAAGCGCTGGTGGCATCGTCGCCCGCTCCGGCATCGATGTGGCCTCCGACGAAGTCAATTGCCTCGGCGAATTGCTGCGCCGACCGCGTCGTGGTTCCCTGCGTGAGCATGTTGGCCGTCATGGAAGCGATGCCCGGCGTTTCAGCCGGATCATGAATGGCGCCCGCCGACATCAACACCAGGCGAACGGCGACGGCAGGCTGGCGATGATCGGTGACAACAAAAACGCGCAGGCCGTTGGAAAGGGTGCGCGTCGCGGCGCTTGGAAAATGGAATGCGCCCCTGGGCTGCCCGGCTGGCATTTCCGGTACCAACTTCACTCCTGGAGGAACAATGCCAGTGCCATGCTGATTTTCCTGCGCGGTCGTGGATTGTTGGGCTGCTTGTGTCTGCGCCTGCGCTTGCACGTTACAGGCGAGCGCCACGCTAAAAATTAGAATTGCCGTGACGAAGAATGGGCGCACGTTGAAGTGCATCTCTTTCACCTTTCTAAAAGTGCGGCGGCTCATTGCTGGCTCCCTTCGCCGGGCTTCGATGGCTTTTCGGGAAGATAAAACAGCACGGTTTCATGCTGCAGCACGAAGTACTCATCCGCAACGCGCTGAATCTCAGCCGCAGTGACCGCTTCATAGCGCTCTAAACCTGTATTCACCAGATTCGGATTTTTACCGATGACCGCCGCTTCGCCAATGGCGTCCGCCTTTTCCTGGTCTGTTTCGCGTCCCAGAATGAACGCCGAAATCTGCTGGTTTTTCGCTTTTTCGAGCTGGCTCGATGAGAGAGGCTGGCTCTTCACTTGCGTCAGGACGGAATCAAGCGCCTTTTCACCTTCTTCAGCCGTATGTCCCGGATTCATGATGGCCAATACCCAGAAAAGATTGGGGTCCTCGGTGAAATTACCGAAGCCGACGGATTGCAGCGCGATGCGGTCCTTGTATACGAGCGACTGATACAGCAGGCTGCTCTCGCCGCCCGCGAGAATGTTCGACGCCAAGTTTAGAGGATACGAATCGGGTGTGAACTGCGCGGGCATCTTGAACCCTTCGATAATCGCGGGAAGCGGCACGCCAGGATATGATTTCGTCACATTGCGCACGGCGGTTTGCGGCGGCTCTTTGATACTGACGCGCGGAATGGGTGAAGGGGAGCGCGGAATGCCCTCGAAATATTTCTCAGCCCAGGCCAGCGCTTCCGCCGGGGCGAAATCGCCTACGATGACCATGGTGGCATTGTTTGGGCGGTAGTAAGTGTTATGAAAGGCGCGCACATCTTCGACCGTGGCGTTGTCGAGGTCCGCGATGCTACCGATGGTCGTGTGGTGATAGGGATGAACGGTGAACGCCGCGGCGTACAGATCCTCCTGCGCACGGCCATACGGAGAATTATCGACGCGCAAGCGCCGCTCTTCTTCCACCACCTGGCGCTCGGACTTGAAATTCGCGTCGTCGACGTTGAGGCTCCCCATGCGGTCGGCCTCGAGCCACAGAACGCGGTCGAGATAATTGCTGGGAAAAGTTTCCCAAAATACGGT
>DASRQP010000240.1:0-3875 GCA_035696585.1 Candidatus Acidiferrales bacterium
GGCTTCGGCGGGATCCATCTCAACGGTGGCGACCGTGACCTCCGCGCCGCTATCCACGTGCTGCTCCAGCATCTTCTGGTAATTCATCTTGTAGATATGATCGCCGGACAAAATGAAGACGTAGCTCGATTGCTCGCTGCCTATGGAATAAATGTTCTGGTAAACGGCATCCGCGGTGCCTTGGTACCAATGCGCGGAGACGCGCATCTGCGGAGGCAGAATTTCAATAAAGTCGCCAATGCCCATCAGCGACGACCAACCCTGACGAATGTGACGGTTGAGGCTGAGGGCTTTATACTGTGTGAGGACAAAAACCCTGCGCAGATCGCTATTGAGGCAATTCGACAGCGTGATGTCGATAATGCGATAAATGCCACCAAAAGGCACGGCAGGCTTGGCGCGGTCGCGCGTCAGGGGCCAGAGACGTTCGCCCTGGCCTCCCGCCATCAGCACAGCGATCGCACTTTTCATTAAAGACATCGAGAGCTTGTTCCAAATAAGCGGTCCTATTCTAACAATATCTTCGTCGAGAAATGCGGAAGCGCAGAAAAAAAAGTAGCTGCGGCAACGAGGGTTGCGTCGCAACGGATATCAACCGTCCTGAATTGGACGCATCACGATTGAAGTTAAAGCGCTATCCAACGAGGGCGAAAATTGTGGGAAATACGATTTACGAGTTGTGTACGAGCACACTTATAAGGAGAATAGATAGCATTGCGGGTGGCGAGACGAACGCGATATCTACGAAATATAGTACTTGACTTACAGTGAAGGGTTCGCTAGAAACGCCCCATAAGATGTGTCCTGTGGCGGGATTCGTCTAGTGGTACCCACACCAGCATATCGAGCACAATATCCTGAACGGGGGTGAAACTGCGTGGCGGAAGTCGTAATTCAAGAGGGCGAGTCTTTGGAGAATGCTCTCCGGCGCTTCAAGAGAAAAGTCCAGGGTGAAGACATCATCAAGGAAATCAAGAAGCACAGCTACTACATGAAACCTGGAGAGAAGCGGCGGGCCAAGGAAGCTCTTTCACGCAAGCGTCTCCGTAAGAAGCAGCGTCGGGAACAGGATTAGACTAGGCGGCGAAAAACTTTGGGTGTTTCCTATAACCTTCGTTCCGTGCTTCACGTGTTTGAGGCGGGGAAAGCAGGGAGTCCCATCGATTTCCAGCGTAATCTGATTCTGGGAAAAGTGTGCCCGAACGTGTCCCAGCTACGACCGGGAGCAACCCATGGAATTCCACGATAAGGTTTTGAAGTGCGCCGAATGCGGTGCGGAATTTGTATTTACCGCGGGCGAGCAGATGTTTTTTGCCGACAAAGGCTTCAAGAACGAGCCGAAACGCTGCAAGGCGTGTAAGTCGGTTCGCGCGCAGGGCGGCGGCGCAACGGCTTCGACGGGAACGCAACGCGTCGAAACAAAGACGATGTGCTCGCAGTGCGGCAAGGAAACGACCGTGCCGTTCAAGCCGACGCAAGGTCGTCCGGTGTACTGCCGGGAATGCTTCCAGCAGCGGCGGACGATCGGCGGCGACGCAGTGCAAGCCGCAGGATAAGTCCGAGTGTTGCCTCGAGCGCCGCTTTAGAGGCCCCAAAAAGGCGTGCCGAAGATTGCCTTCGTTGCGGTGAATGCCGCAGCGAAGGCGTTTTTTTTGGCAAGCGCCATCCTACGCGGCAGATTTGGCAGTTGCGGGGACAATTTCGCGGAACGCTGCCAAGAAAGTGCGCATTTCCTCGGGCTTGCCGATGGAAACGCGCAGGCATGTGCCCATCGAGGGGAACTTCCTGCCGACCATGATTTTTTTCTCGCGAAAAGCTTGAATCACGGGTGTGACGTCGCTGCCGATGTCTACCATGAAGAAATTCGCTTCGGACGGAATTACATGGTGGCCGTCTTTCGTAAGTTCGCCCGTCACCCATTTGCGGGTGTCGTTCAGGCGTTTTTTGTTCACTGGGACGATTTCCGGATCGTCGAGACTGGCGACAGCAGCGGCGAGCACGGCTGCGTTGCCATTATCGAAGAGCACTTGCGAATGCATGGCTTCGATCGTTTCCTTCTGTGCGACGGCGTAGCCCAGGCGCATGCCCGCCATTCCGTACACTTTTGAAAATGTGCGCGCAACGATGAGGTTGCGATGCTCCGGAATCATGTCCACGACGCTCGAGTAGCGCGGATCTTCGACGAAATGGAAATAGGCTTCGTCGACAAGAACGTACGCGGAAGGGGGGACCTTCGCGAGGAAATCAGCGAACTCGGCGCGCGTGTTGATGGTGCCCGTGGGATTGTTCGGATTGCAGACGTAGACCAGGCCCGTGCCGTTCGAGCACGCGGAGGCCATTGCGGGCAAGTCGTGGCGGAAATCGGATGTGAGAGGGATTTTCACGGTCTTGGCGCGCGAGACTTCCGCGTAATACGTGACGGCCTCGAAAGTTGGTTCGGCGACGATAAGGTTCTTGTCCGGGCCGACGAAGGCGGCGTCGCAAACGCGCAGAATTTCCGTGGAACCGCAACCCAGGGCGATATTTTCCGTCTCAACTTTGTGAAGCGTGGCGATGGACTGTTTCGCGCGCGCGTAGAGATCGTCAGGATAGCGGCAGGCAACGCCTTCCGAGCCTGTGATCGCGGCGATCGCGTGCGCCGACGGGCCGTAGGGATTCTCATTGGAATTGATGAGAATGGCGTCAGCGCGCGAAAAACCTTTAAGACGGCCTCCCGCGACACCTTGAATTAGTCTCGGCGAAACATAGGCAGCGGCAAGCATCGCGCTAAGTGATTTGCCGAATTGACGGCGCGTCGACTTTGAGTTGGAAGATTCTGCAAACATATTAAGCCTCCTCGAAAGTGTAAAATCGCCAAGATCAAGAGGACAAAAAGCGAAATTCGTAAATCGAAAAACGGTGTCGACTGTACTGGCCGGGATTATCCGCCTGACGGCCATGATGCGCAAGCGGAGTGCTAAAATAGAAGGAGTGGCGAACAGTTTATGAGTGGGCCCGTGTTTGACGTGTGCGGTGCCGCAGCCTAAGATATTCGGATGAAACGCGCGAAGAAAAAGAAATACGCACGACGAACGGCGAAAGTTAATCGTGCAAGAGCTGCGACGCCGGCGCGCGGCGTGGATGACAAGAAACTCCGGCAGCAGCTCGTGAAGTTGCTCGAAGGTGGCGAGGCGCATGCGGATTTGCAGCATGCTTTTTCGGATTTGCCGGAAGCGCAGCGCGGCGTGAAGCCGGCGGGCGCGCCGCATTCGGCGTGGCAGTTGCTCGAGCATTTCCGAATCGCGCAGTGGGACATTCTGGAGTTTTCGCGGAATCCGAAGCATGTTTCGCCGCAATTTCCGGAGGGTTACTGGCCGGTTTCAGAGGAGCCGCCGAGCGTGGAGGCGTGGAATAAAAGTGTCGCAGCGGTTGAGCGCGACTTGGCGGCGATGAGAAAACTAGTCAGCAATCCGAAGACCGATTTGTTTGCCCCGATCGCGCACGGGAAGGGACAAACGATTTTGCGTGAGGCATTGCTGCTGGCTGATCACAATGCGTATCACCTTGGACAGGTCGTTTTGCTACGGCGCCTGCTGGGAGCGTGGGCGAATTGAACGTGCATAGGAATTCGGAAACCAGTCAAGGAAATCAGAATTGAAAAACAAATCTGCAGTGATTGAAGCAAACGGTGTTGCAGGCGAGAAGCGCGAAGCTGTGTTTGATGCGTTTCGGCGCTGGGGCTATCTCGAAGCGACGCTCGATCCACTGCGGGATTTTAAGCCGGAGCGTGTGCCGGAGCTTGAGCAGCTTACGGGAGAAGTGGCCGATGAAGCTCGGCGGATTTACTGCGGGACGGTCGGTGCCGAGTTCATGCACATCCTCGACGCCGAGCGGCG
>DASRQP010000241.1:0-9174 GCA_035696585.1 Candidatus Acidiferrales bacterium
CTCCGCTCGCCGCTCGCGGAGTCGTACCGCGCCAGTTCCTGCGCTTCGCGATTGCCGTGCGCGGACTCGAGAACGGTATACGACTTGCCATCCTCATCCCAGCGTGCGGGGCCAAAGCGTTTGCCCGCGAATTCGCGAGAAAAAATGCGCTCGATCCACTCGTCGAGCGAGTTGGGAACGGAGCCGGAGGCAGCGGAAGACTGCGCGGCACCCTTGCCCGCCGCGACGTTCGATGGAGAGGGTTCCCACTCGCGCAGAGGTGTGAGACCTCCGGCAAACGCGGCGGCTCCGGCAAAACTGGAAGCGCGAAGAAAAAAACGGCGTGACATGCGAGGCTTGCTGTTCATTTATGACTCCCCTTACGACTGCCACGAATAATTTATGCAGGCGGCATTGTTACGCGAAGGCCGTGCCGCTGTCACGGAAAATTCAAGGCGCCTTAATTTTCTGTGGGGATCTGCTCTTACTTCTTGCGGCTTGAGCTGGGAAGAATTCCTTGCACGAATGACTGCGCGACTTGTCGCGTTATGGCGCGCCATTTGGGTGAAGCGGCTATCCAGACGACTCCGATTGCAAGCGTCGCGGCCCACATTAAAATTCTCGTGTCCGCATGCGATAGATCGAATTTCATTGAGGCGGCAATGGCCAAGACCACGATGACGCCCGAAATGGCGGTGCTCACCAAGAAACGGCCATGATCTCCCGGCAGCCGGAGCTTTGCCTGAGACACCATCACCAGGATGTAATGGTCTTCTTTTTCTAGTGCATGAATTTCGTCCGCCCATTGCTGCGCGATCTGATCGGAGGATTCACGGTCGCGCTGGTAAGCCTGCTTGATCAAGCCAGCAATTTTTGCTTCATACTCCTGGGCGTCATATTCCTCGTCGAACTTGTCGTTGACTTCAAAAAGATCGTCCGGTTCTTGTTGCTGTTCCGAAAAATAAAGCATCTTCTTTTCAATTTCGGACAAAGCGACCCCTTCGATCGCTGCTTCCTGCACGATCTTCGAGATCAGGAATTCCTTCGCCTGACGGGCGGCTTCCCGGTCGGATTCGATGCTCCTGGGCATGATGTTTGCCTCGTATAAGTTATGGTGGAACGGAGGCTAGCACTGCAGGGCCTCCGGAACAAGTGTGAGAGCCTTTCGCCGAGAGAAATCGGGAATTGACAACACGGGAGAAACTGACAATAATGATTTGTACGCAGCCTACCTGGGAGGAAAAACGGGAGCCTTGGTGACGCGCCCGAAGTATGTGTTTGTAACGGGTGGCGTGGTTTCCTCTCTCGGCAAAGGCGTTGCTGCGGCTTCAATCGGTTGCCTGCTCGAATCCCGCGGCCTCAAAGTCACCCTCCAGAAGTGCGATCCCTACCTGAACGTTGATCCTGGCACGATGTCGCCCTATCAGCACGGTGAAGTGTACGTCACCGATGATGGCGCGGAGACCGATCTCGACCTCGGGCATTACGAGCGCTTCACGAATGCCAAGTTGACGCGCGATCACAACTGGACGACTGGCCGCATTTACGAATCGATTCTCGCGAAGGAGCGGCGCGGCGACTACCTTGGCAAAACCGTGCAAGTGATCCCGCACGTCACGGACGAAATCAAAGCCGCGTTTCGCAAAGTCGCCGATGATGTGGATGTGGTGGTCGTCGAGATTGGCGGCACCGTGGGCGACATTGAGTCATTGCCATTTCTCGAAGCGATCCGGCAAATGCGCCTCGAGCTCGGCCCAGAAAATGCCATTTACGTTCACCTGACTCTGGTCCCGTACATCGCCACGGCCGGCGAGCACAAGACCAAGCCAACGCAGCACAGCGTAAAAGAATTATTGAGCATCGGAATTCAGCCCGACATTTTGCTGTGCCGCAGCGATCATCCCATTGCGCCGGAGTTGAAGGCGAAGATCGCGCTTTTCTGCAACGTGAATCAGTCCGCCGTGATTTCCGCGCCTGACGTGCGCAACATTTACGAAGTGCCGATGTCGCTTGTCGCGGAAGGCCTCGACGAACAAATTTTGCGGCTGCTGCATTTGCAATCGGGGCCGCGCGACATGTCGCCGTGGCTGGCGATGCTCGAAAAGCTCGAGCATCCTGAAGGCGAAGTGCGCATCGGCGTCGTCGGGAAATATGTGCAGCTCGAAGACGCGTACAAGAGCTTGCGCGAAGCACTGATGCATGGCGGTCTGGCGCACCGCTCGCGCGTCGCCATCGAATGGGTCGAGTCGGGCGACATCGAATCGCTCGAAATGGCCGCCGAGCGTCTGCGGCATATGGACGGAATTCTAGTTCCCGGCGGATTCGGCAAGCGCGGCATCGAAGGAATGATTTATGCGATTCAATACGCGCGCGAGAAAAAAGTACCGTTCTTCGGAATTTGTTTGGGGATGCAATGCGCGACGATTGAGTACGCGCGCCACGCCGCTGGATTGCAGCACGCGAATTCCACGGAGTTCGATGCGCAAACGCCCTATCGCGTGATTTACAAATTGCGCGAATTGCTCGGCGTCGATGAAATGGGCGGCACCATGCGCCTGGGCGCGTGGCCGTGCAAGTTAGATGCGGATTCGTTTGCCGCGCGCGCGTATGGCACAACGGAAATTTCCGAGCGCCACCGCCATCGCTACGAATTCAATCGCGATTACGAACCCGCTCTCACTACGGCAGGTTTGAAAATTACAGGCAAGACCCCCGATGGAGTTTACGTCGAAATTGTCGAAGTGCCCAATCACCCGTGGTTCCTCGGCTGCCAGTTCCATCCGGAATTCAAATCGAAGCCCCTCGCCCCGCACCCATTATTTGCCGCTTTCATCGGCGCATCCGCCGAGCATCGCCGCCGCCGCGCCGCAACTCCGCAGCGCGCCGCCCACGCCCCCGCAACCTCGGCAGACTAGGAGGACAACGATGCGGACTCTCGCAGTGTTGACGCTCGTGATGATTGTGAGCGGTGCCGCAGCAGGCCAGGACTCCGATCTCCTGGCAAAGGCAAAACAAGAAGCAGGTCACTTAGCGTCGATCCAGACAAATTGGGGACAAAAGATGAGTAGTCCTGGCGCGACGATGACTCTGAAAGAGGTCTCCCGCGAAAGCGTGAACGGTGCAACAGGCATCGAGTATCATATTTTCGCCACAGGGATGCCGAAAGACAAGTTGTACTCGTTGGTGGCGGTATCCTTCGACTTGCGGCCCGTTACTTATCTCCAAGGAATAACTCTCGACGATTCTGGAATGGCGATTTGTGTAGGAAGACCAGAAACGTGCGGCGATTCGAGTAAACCAAACGACCCGGTTGAACCGATCCTCCTCGCGGCGAAGGGGGAACCGAAACGGTTTGGCCTCATCTCTTCCGATGGACAAAACAAAGCCTTCGTCTCCGTGACTCCATTTCCGATCGAGGGCAAGGATCGCGGCTGTTCGGTGGATGTCACGTTGCTCCTTGCTCATGGGGAGGCGGTGCTGATCCACGGAGCTGACTTCCAGTCGAATGTGCCTGTCAATGTTGCCACTCTATCCGAAAACGAAAAAGCGGGTGGTGATTTGACGACAGACTCAAACGGCGAACTCTATTACATCGAGCTACCTTATGTGAAGGGCAAGACGGACGGAAAGACTCGAGTTACGCTCACATCGAAGGCATGCGCTCCATCAGTCTCATATCAGTGGGGAAAAGACACCTATCGCATGCAATAGGCGACATAACGGCGTGAAAATCCGATCGTAGGCAAATGAATAAGGCGCGATTTGAGGCGTTTAGCGACAGCGTGTACGCGTTTGCGATCACGTTGCTGATTCTCGGGATCGTCCTGCCCGAGTTCAAGAATCCGCCGTCGGAGCGCGAACTGGCGCACGCGCTGCTGCGTCTGTGGCCCAATCTGCTCGCCTACGTGCTGAGCTTCGCGGTCATCGGCATCATGTGGCAGAACCATCACGCGCTTTTCCGGCTGGTGGAAAGAATCGACCGCAGGACTGTTTTTCTAAACCTGATGCTTCTCGGCGTGACGGTCTTCATTCCATTTGCGACATCAACGCTCGGTGCGTATCCCGCGATGCGTTCTTCCACCTTTTTATATGGGCTGACGCTGACTGGGTCAGCCATTGGCTACAATCTATTGCTCGAACACTTGATCCGAAGCAGCGCCTTCCACGAGAACGTGAGCGGAGAGACGATTCGGCAAACGGTGATTGCTTATCGCGTAGGCATGACGACGTACATCGTTGCGATGCTGACGTCGCTTGTGGCGCCGATTCTGAGTTTCGCGCTGTATTTGTTGGTCGCCGGATATTTCCTGATTCCGCGGGGTGTCGATGCGGATCTCGCTGGCAAGCCGGCACAGAGCTAAAGCGGCGAATTCGTTGCAGCGCAATCGCGGAGCTTCGCGTCAGGCCGGAAGCCACACAAAAACACCCAGCGCGCCAGACGCATGACGCGAGCGGTGTGGGACGCGAGGGAAAACTTCCGTGCTTCAGACCGCGCGGCTGCGAAGAATCGTAATGTTCCCCCCGCTTTCGTACCCTTCGTCTGCAACTGTTTTTTGCGCGGCGGCGCGGAGAGATTGCTCATCCGCATCACGCGGCAAATCGCAATGACGGCGCACCACTTCGTCGCCCACTTCGATTCGAACCTGCCATTTTGATTTTTCGTTGTCCCAGGATACTTCCACGCGGTCTGCTTGCATGAGTTTCCTCCGTCGCCTGGGCTGGCGATCTGTTCACATTGTACTCGCCCGAATCGCAAAGCGAAATAATGGCTTTCCTGTAGAAGCCTTGTTCAGA
Source organism: Candidatus Acidiferrales bacterium (assembly GCA_035696585.1). GTDB lineage: Bacteria > Acidobacteriota > Terriglobia > Acidiferrales > UBA7541 > DAHUXN01. The sequence continues at coordinate 4,774 of DASRQP010000241.1, forward strand.
TTCAGGTCGGCGGAGACCCGGTTCGCGTTAAGCGGGCAAACCGCGGCCTTTGGTTTCCATGCCCAAGGGCAGAAGGGCGAGCCCTACAGCGAAGGCTACCGACGTTATCGCGATGGGGATGCCGATGGTGTGGAAATGAGCGACGCCCGCGCCGACGAGAAACGTGATGCCGGCTCCGGCGAAACGCGCCGCGGAAGTCGAGAGGGCGAACGCGCTGGCGCGGCATTCAGTAGGATATTGTTCAGGCAGCCAGAGCGTGTACACCGCGAAGTTTGCTCCACCGAGCCCGAGGAAAAAAAGGCAGACGAAAAACCACAGAAGTGCGTGCACGTTTAGATAGAACACATAGCCGAAAGCGAGAAGAATAAAAACAAGCATGCACGCGAAAAATAAAGCCATCGTAATGCGACGTCCAAAACGTTCGGCGAGCGCAGGAACGATCAAACAACCGAGAATCGTTGCAGCAGCGAGAAGCATGGTGCCATACGACGCAAAGCGAACCGCTTGCACGCTAGTGAAATGCTCGCGCGCCGCGATATAAGTGATCGAGGCGGGAACGTACACCGATCCCGCCCACAGCCCGACGATTGACACGAACATGTAAATGGAATTAAGCACAGTGCGGCGACGATAATCGCGCGAGAAAATCTGGGCCAGCGGCCGCCACACAGATTGTCTCTTGAGCTGATTACTTTTGGCCGCCCAGCGTTGCGGCTCGGTGACGCCGTAACGGATGAAGCCGATCAAGAGCGCGGGTAGCGCGCCCAGCGCAAACATCGCGCGCCATCCGTAATGACCGCCGATGCCGTAATTGGCGATGCCGGCAAGAAAAACCCCCACGTAGTAACCTGTGTGCATCATGCCTGCGCCCATTTTGCGGCGCTCCTCGGGCCATTCTTCCGCGACGAACGTTCCACCCATCGCCCATTCGCCACCGATGCCGATTCCCGCCAGCAGACGATAGGCTGCCAGTTGCCACACTCCCGTGGCGAGCGCTCCCAAAAAAGTAAAAAGCGAATACCAGAGAATCGTCAGCATCAGGGTACGCACGCGGCCAAACTTGTCGGCAAGCGGTCCCCACAGGAACGCGAATCCCCAGCCGATAAGAAAAAGCGCGAACAGGATGCCGCCGTAAAATCCGACATTTGCTTGTGTTGGCGCGATGTGCGATTTCGGCAGCAGTTCGCGCAGTGACGGCACCATGACGAGTGCATAGATGAACGAGTCCATGCCGTCAACGGTCCATCCAGCCCAGGAAGCCCAAAAGCCACGAATTTGGTTGCGCGTGAGGCGAGCGTCGTGCATTTTCGGTCTGCGGGATTCTACGCGCGGCATGCGAGGCGCACAACTTGTCCCGCGGATTTATTTTTGAGCGCCTCGGTGAAAGCAAATCCATCGAAAATGCCGGGCGTTCTGCCACGCGCAACTGAAATAAACGGCAAGATTGCAAAGGCGGGGAATCCTGCATAGTCTTAGGGTTGCCGCTGACAGCAAAAGCTGGCGCAAACAGAAAATGGCGGAGAAAACTCACAATTTCAGCGTGGGCAATGTGGCGATGGGACAAGGTGCGCCATTCTTTTTCATCGCGGGTCCGTGCGTGATCGAAAGCGAGCGGCACGCGCTGATGATCGCGGAGCGGCTTGCGGCAGTGGCGCGTGAGCTGCGCGTGCCATTGATTTTTAAGGCGTCGTACGACAAGGCGAACCGGTCATCGATTTCATCGTTCCGCGGCCCGGGCATAAAAGAGGGTTTACGGATACTCGGTGAAATTAAGAAAAGATTCGCGCTGCCGATTTTGACGGACGCGCATGATGTGGCGCAGGTCGCGCCAGCTGCGGAAATCTGCGACGTGATCCAAATCCCAGCGTTTTTGTGCCGGCAAACGGATTTGCTGGTGGCGGCGGGGAAGTCCGGTTGCGCTGTAAACATCAAGAAAGGCCAGTTCGTCTCGCCGTGGGAAATGGGCAACGCCGTCGAGAAAGTCGCCAGCACGGGGAATCACAAAATTATCGTGACGGAGCGCGGCGCGTCATTTGGCTATCAGAATCTTGTCGTGGACATGCGCTCGTTTCCGATTTTACGAAAGCTCGGATATCCGGTAGTGTTCGACGTAACGCATTCCGTGCAGCTTCCCGGCGGAGAAGGCAAATCAAGCGGGGGGCAACCTGAGTTCATTGAGTCACTGGCGCGCGCCGGCGTTGCAGCCGGAGCCAGCGGATTGTTTACGGAAGTTCACGACAATCCGGCGAAGGCACTGTCCGATGGCGCGAACGCTCTGCCGCTCGAGCAATTCAGGCTGCTGGTAGAGCGAATTGTGAAAATCGCGTCGCTCGTTCGCGAGTGGGAGAAACAATGAAGGCGACGAAGTCTGTGAAATCAACGGGAAGCGTGGCGGCGGCGCAGCGCGTGCTGCGAATCGAAGCGGAAGCGGTTGCGGGCTTGATCGAACGGCTGGACGAGCGTTTCGAGCGTGCCGTGGAAATTATTTTCGAGTGCGGTGGCCGCGTAATTGTCACGGGAATGGGCAAGTCGGGGTTGATTGGGAGGAAAATCTCCGCGACGCTTGCGAGCACTGGCACGCCGTCGGTTTTTCTGCATGCTGCCGAGGCGCTGCACGGCGATTTAGGAATGCTGATGCGCGATGACGTGGTGCTGGCCGTGTCGACAAGCGGCGAGACGGAAGAACTGCTGGCGCTACTCGAGCCCATCAAGCGGCTGGGGATTCGTCTGGTGACGCTCACGGGGAATTCGCATTCGACGCTAGCGGCGGCGAGCGATGTGGCGCTCGACATCGCTGTGAAAGAAGAAGCGTGTTCGTTGAATTTAGCGCCCACTGCCTCGACAACCGCTGCACTGGCCATGGGCGATGCGCTTGCGATCGCGTTGCTCGACCGGCGCGGCTTCCGCGAAGAGGACTTTGCCGCGCTGCATCCGGCCGGGAAACTCGGCACGAAGTTGCGGCGCGTGGACTCGGTGATGCACGCCGGCCACAATTTGCCGCGCGTGGGACCGCAAACGCCGATTCCCGAAGTCATCTATGAAATCAGCCGCAAAAAACTGGGCATGGTGGTTGTGACGGACGCCGCGGGGAAATTGCTCGGCATCGTGACGGACGGCGATTTGCGACGCTTGATGGAGCGGCGAAAAAAGGAAGCGCTCGATTTGACGGCCGCGGACAGCATGACGAAAAATCCCGTGACTCTCGCGCGCACGGAACTGGCGGCGAGCGCGCTGCGGTTGATGGAGGAGCGGAAGATCACTTCGGTAGTTGTGGTGGACGCGGAGCGTCGCGTTGAGGGCGTAGTGCATTTGCACGATTTGTGGACGCTGCAGCTTTTCTAACAGACGAAAAGGCGCAGTCCGCAAAACCAGGCTGACTGATCGAAAAGCCTCACGTCAGTTCGCGCAAAGGGCGCGCGAACGGGACGTGAGCTACAGTGCATGGAGCAAGTTGCGAAGATGACGGTCAAGAAAAAATCGGCGGACGTGCGGCGGCGGGCAAAGAAAATTCGCCTGCTGCTGATGGACGTGGACGGCGTGTTGACGAATGGAAGCGTCTGCCTGCAAGCGTTTCCCGATGGCAGCGTCGCGGAGATGAAAGTGTTCAACGCGCACGACGGCGCGGGACTGCATCTCGCATCCCTCGTCGGCTTGCGCAGCGGCGTGATCACGGGACGAAATACGCCCGCCGTCGATCAGCGCGCAAAAGAAGCGCATATCGAGTTTGTCTATCAAGGCCAGGCGAAAAAAGTAGGCGCCTACGAGGAGATTTTGCGGCGCGCAGGTGTGAAAGACGACGAAGTTGCATATATCGGCGACGATTTGCCGGATCTGCCGCTCTTTGCGCGCGTGGGATTGGCCGTTGCTGTAGCGGACGCGACGGCGGAGGTGTTGCGCGCAGCGCACTACGTCACGCGAGCGAAGGGCGGAGAAGGCGCGGCCCGCGAAGTGGTGGAGCTGATCCTCAAATCGCTAGGAAAATGGGAAGCGGCGATTCCGAAAGCGCTGGCGTAATCGGCGTTCGTGCAGTATGAAATTGGCAGCCATCGGTGTTCGCATGCACTCCGGTTGGGGAGCCGTAGTCGCCGTATCGAACGACGACGGCCGATTGAGCGTGGTTGAGCGAAGGCGCATCGACGTCATCGACGGGGAGTCCGCCGGGAAGAAGCAACCGTATCATTTCGCAAAGGATCTGACTTTGGGTGCGGCTGAAAAATACATTGCGAATTGCGCAGCGGATTCGGAGCGCCTCGCATCCGAATCAATCCAAAGTGTGATTGAGAAGTTGCGTGACCGCGATTATGCCGTGAAAACGTGCGCCGTCGTGCTAGCGTCTGGACGTGCGCTTCCGTCTCTTTCGGAGATACTCGCCTCCCACCCGTTGATCCACACAGCAGAAGG